>JAIQFT010000035.1 GCA_020073185.1 Terriglobia bacterium | reverse complement strand
ACAGATACTCCCGGCAGGCCTGCTCGCTGCTGAACCGCGCTTCCAGTTCCGCCAGCGTCCTGGGATAATCCTCCACGACCTGCAGCATGGCCCAGCACACTACCTGTTGGGGTCACCTGAGTCAAGTGGATACCCCTCTAACCTTAAATACTGTCAAATCGGGACTTACTGGTGGCACACGCGCCCTCGCGAGTGCAGAAACGCGGACTTCACTCCGGCGAGACCTTCAGCGCCGATTATCGGTCACCGGCTCCGGATGGATCAGAACGCGGAACAATTCCGGCGCTTCCTGCTTCAAGCGAATCTCCAATTCGGTCTGGATATCGTGCACCTGCGACAGCGCCAGGGTGTCCGGCAGCGTGCAATGGCAGGAAAGGTACAGCTTGTCGCGCACCTTCTTGACCACGATCTCGTGCACGTCCACTACCTCGGACACCTGCCCGGCAATCCGCCGCACGGTTTTTTCCAGGCGCTGGTCGCGCGCGATCTCGCTACCCGCCTCAATCGTCGCCGGCTCGCTCTCGATGTGCGTCAGGATCGACGATATCTCCGGCACCTCGCGCCGCATCTCCGTCTCCAGTCCCGTGACCAGGTCGTGCGCCTCCTTCAGGCTGAGCCGCTCGTCCAACTCCAGGTGCTGCTCGACGTGCAACCGCCCCGCCAGGTCCTGCACGCTGATGTCGTGCACGTTGAAATTGTCGCGTGCCGCCACGGCGCGAATGCGCTCAAAGATGTTTTCCTCGCCGCGGGCTCGCGGCACCGAGTGGACCACCACGTCGGCATCGGGCAGCACGCGGTGCACCGCTTCGGTCACCCGCTGCCCGAGTTGCTCCGATTTTTGGAAGGTGACGTTGCGGTGCATCCCGATTTCCAGGTCGGCGAAGTAGCGGTTCCCGGCCCGCCGTATGCGCGCCCGGTCCACCTCCAGCACGCCTTCCACGCTCCGCACCTCATCCATGATCCGCGCTCGCACCCCCGTCGGCGCCGCGTCCAGCAGCGCATCAATCGTCTGCCGCGCCAGCCGCCAGCTCACGTACACCACCACGCAGGCCACCACCAGCGCCGCGATCGGGTCGGCATCCGCCAGCCACCCCACGGACAGCTTGCGGCCAAGCATGACCACCGCCAGCCCTAGAATCACCACCGAACTCGACCACACGTCGGTGCTGAAGTGGAGGGCGTCGGCATGCAGCGCCTGGCTGTCCCACTTGTCCGCGATTCGCTTCAGCCGCCGCGATCGCCACACATCCACCACGATGGAGATGAACATCACCACGAACGCCGCCGCGCTCGGCTCGATCTCCACGTGATGGAAGAACAGCCGGTTGACCGCCTCATACACGATCCACACACAGGTCAGCAGCAGCAATCCGGTCTCGATGAACGCCGAGAAATTTTCCACCTTGCCGTGACCGTACTGGTGTTCCGCGTCGGCGGGCTTGTCGGATACCCGCACCGACATCAACGTGATCGCCGCCGCCACCAAATCCAGCCCCGAATGCGCTGCCTCCGATAAAATTCCCAGTGACCCGGTGCTGATCCCAACAATGAATTTCAGCACCGTGATCCCGATGGCCGCAAAGACGGAGTTCTGCGCCACCGCGCGCTTCTCGGCTCGCATCGCCTCCATCGTCAGCATCGTCGGTGTGCCCGCCATCACCCGATTATCTCATTCGAGTTGCGACTCGTATCAGCTTTGGCTAAGGGAGCCAAGCCCAGGGAGGGTGCCGCCCGATGCTCGGGACTGGTACTTATTACTCCTAACTCAGACCTCGGACTCGTTCCCTCGTGCTACGATTGACGCTCTGGAGCCAACGGAATGTATCGACTGTTGACCTTGCTTTTCTTGTCCGCTCTCGCTTTCTCGCAAACCACCCCTCCTGCGCAGAAGCCGAGTACGCCGGCCGCCAAACCCAGCGCCAGGCCGGCCGCCAAGCCCCACCCTACCCCTGCCGCGCCCGGCCCGAAGGCCGAAGTCGCGCCCACCGCTGCCGTTATTACCATTGATGGGCTGTGCGATGGCAAGGTCGCAGCCACCCCGTCGCCAGACTGCAAGACGGTGATCACGCGCGCCGATTTTGAAAAACTGGTTAACGCTCTCGATCCCAACATGCCACCACAGCGCCGCCAGCAGCTAGCCGACGTCTATTCTCGCATCATCGTCCTGAGCGATGTGGCCGAGCAGCGTGGACTGCAGAACACGGCCGACGCGAAGCTGGTCCTCGACTTCTCCCGCATGCAGACGCTCACCCAACTGCTCATCCGCGGGCTGCAGAAAGAAGCCTCCCAGGTCCCGCCCGCCGAGACCGAGAAGTACTACAACGACCATCAATCGCAGTTCGTGCAGGGATCCTTCCAGCGCATCTTCATCCCCAAGACCCCGCCCGGCGGCGAGAAGCCGCTCGACGAAAAGACCCTCAAGGCCGAAGCCGACAAGACCCAAGCTGCCGCTGCCGCCGGCGGTGACTTCGAGAAGCTGCAGAAACAAGCCTACGACGATCTCGGCATCAAGAACCCGCCGCCGTCCACCGCCGCCGGAACACAGGGCCGCGAGGGCCTCCCACCCAGCCAGCAGAAGGTATTTGACCTCCAACCCGGCCAAGTCTCCGAAGTTCTGGACGAACCCGGCGGGTTCTACATCCTCAAGATCGAATCGAAAAAGAAACTCACCCTCGCCGAAGTCACTCCGGACATCAACCACAACCTTGAGGCCGAACGCATGAAGAGCGCGGTCGAACAGTTCACCAATAAGGCCAAGCCAAACTTGAACCAGGATTACTTTGGACCGCCTGCGCCTAGCGGCGCGGAGGGGGCCATGCCGGGGCGTCCGGCGACGGGTGGCCCTCCGCGGCGTCCACCCGCGGCAGTTCCCCGAACTCCTCCTCCGCCCGCAAAACCGCCGGGTCGGTAACGTCTTATGCCCGACAATTCTTTCGACATTGTCAGCAAGATCGACCTGCAGGAGGTCTCCAACGCCATCCAGCAGGCGCTCAAGGAAGTCCATACCCGCTTTGATCTCAAGGACTCCAAGTCGAACATCGCCCTCGAAGGCAAGGACGCCATCGTCCTTTCCTCGGTGGACGAATTCAAGCTCAAGGCGGTCAACGATGTCTTTCAACAGAAGCTGGTCAAGCGCGGCGTGCCGCTGAAAGGCCTGACCTACGCCAGCGTCGAGCCGGCCGCCGGCTCCACCGTGCGCCAGCGCATCTCCCTGCAGCAGGGCATCCCGATTGAGAAGGCGCGCGAGATCGTCAAGAAAATCAAAGACTCTAAGAAGAAGGTGCAGGCATCCATCCAGGGGGACTTGGTGCGCGTCAGCGCCCGCGACCGCGACGCTCTGCAGGAGATAATCGCTTTGCTGAAAAACTCCGATTTCGGCATTGACATGCAGTTCATCAATTACCGGACGTTCTAAATCAGTTTCTTGCTTTTGAGTCGAAGTAATTTTTATTGCTGATGTCTTCCCGAGCCAGGACGCGCCGCGGTTGCGTGTCCGAGTCGAGAGACCTTGCATTTCGGCCAACGACCAACGACCAGCGACTAACGACGGAATGGCCACCCAGCCCGCCACCAACGCGCGCGAAGTGTTTGAGCTCCTCCGCGACGATCTCGCCGCCATCGAGCGCGAGTTCGGCCGCGACACCGTTTCCAATGTCCGCGTCATCACCGACATCGGCGAATATCTGCGCGCCGGCGGCGGCAAGCGTATCCGCCCCGCCCTGCTCCTGCTCTCCTCCAAGCTGTTCGGCAATGGCAACCGCGGCGCCATCCAGCTGGGCGCGGTGGTGGAAATCATCCACACCGCCACCCTCGTCCACGACGACATCATTGACGAAGCCCAGACCCGCCGTGGTCGCGCCGCCGCCAACACGCAATGGGGCAATTCCAAGTGCGTGCTCGCCGGCGACTGGCTCTACATGCAGGCCTTCAAGATCGCCGTCCAGCAGCGGAACTTCCGCGTCCTCGACGTGCTGATTGATCTCACCCAGATGATGGTCGAAGGCGAGCTGCTGCAAATGGAAAAGCTCGGCCGCCTCATCTCCCTCGACGAGCACTTCGACCTCATCTATCGCAAGACGGCGTGCCTGTTCTCCATCTGCATGCGCCTCGGCGGCATCCTCGGAGGCGCCGACTCCGAGCAGGAAGATAGACTCGCCCTGTACGGCCGCTCCGTCGGCATGGCCTTCCAGATCGTGGACGACGTCCTCGACCTAACCGCCTCCGAAGACATCCTCGGCAAGCCTGTGGGCAGCGACCTTCGCGAAGGCAAGGTCACCATGGCAGTCATCCACGCGCTTCAGCGCTGCACTCGCGAGGAGCGCCAGAATATCCAAACCGTGCTCGACGAACGCGCCTTCAGCAGCGTCACCCACCAGCAGATTCTCGACCTCCTCACCCGCTACGGCTCGCTCGACGCCGCCCTTGCCCGCGCTTCGGAATTTGCCCAGGATGCCCGCCAGGCCATCTGCAGTTTCCCCGATTCCGAAATCAAGCGCGCCCTGCTCTGGGTCCCGGATTTCGTCGTCGCGCGAGAGAAATAACCGTCTGAAACAAATGAACAACTCAGCGGAAAACCCCTGGGCCGTTGCTATTGCGTTCCATTCCTATCACGATCCCAAATCCACAGCTTTTCTCGTCCCGCGATACTCCGCCGCTTCCATATCCGCGGTACAATAGCGTTACTCCTTCCGCGCCACGGGGGGCTGGCCGATCCGAACATCTGTACTGAGGAAGAACCCGATGGCTGCCAATGCCGTACCCACTCCCCCGTACCCGTTCTCCTTGCAGCTCACCGCCTCCAACGAGGTTTCGATCCTCAAGTGCAGCGGTTGCCTCAACAGCGAGACTTCCGAGACCCTCCGCTCACAGGTCAAGAAGCTGCTCCCGGAACACAAGAACATCCACCTCGACCTCGCCGACCTGCATTTTATTGACAGCTCCGGTCTCGGCGCCCTGCTCTCCACCTACGTCTCCGCCAAGACCGCCGGATGCGAGCTCAGGCTGGTGAATCCCAGTCCCAGTGTCACCAGCTTGCTGAAGTTGACCCACCTCGCCTCCGTCTTGGAAACCTACGGCATGGAATAGCGTCCACGGACAAGTTTCAGGAACAAAAAAAGACCCGGCTTACGCCGGGCTTTTAGTTTCGCGGGCGAATGCGCCCGCGCCACATCAGAGCTGCCCTTAGTACATGTCTCCCATCCCACCATGCCCGCCGGGCATCGACGGAGCTTTCTTGTCCTCCGGGATTTCGGCGACGAGGGCTTCGGTGGTCAACATCAACGACGCAATCGAGCCCGCGTTCAGCAGCGCGGTACGAGTGACCTTGGTCGGGTCAATGACGCCGGCCTTGACCAGGTCTTCGAACTGGCTGGTCTGGGCGTTGTAGCCGAAGTTCGCATCTTTGTTGTCGCGAATCTTGCCCATGACCACCGCGCCTTCCTCGCCGGCGTTCTCGACGATCTGGCGCAGAGGCTCTTCCAACGCGCGCTTCACGATGTTGGCGCCGATGTGCTCATCGCCGGTGAGCTTCAGCTTGTCAATGGCCTCGACGCAGCGCACCAGGGCCACGCCGCCGCCGGGGACAATGCCTTCCTCGACTGCCGCGCGGGTGGCGTGCATCGCGTCTTCGACACGCGCCTTCTTCTCTTTCATCTCGGTCTCGGTGGCAGCACCGACCTTGATCACCGCCACGCCGCCCACCAGTTTGGCCAGGCGCTCCTGGAGTTTCTCGCGGTCGTAGTCGCTGGTGGTCTTCTCCACCTGGGCGCGGATTTCCTTGACCCGGCCTTCGATCTCGGTGTGCTTGCCCTTGCCCTCGACGATGGTGGTGTTGTCCTTGTCGATGGTCACGCGCTTGGCACGCCCGAGGTCGGCAAGCTGGACGTTCTCCAGCTTGATGCCGAGGTCTTCGGTGATAGCCTTGCCGCCGGTCAGGATCGCGATGTCCTGCAGCATGGCCTTGCGGCGATCGCCGAAGCCCGGCGCCTTGACCGCGACCGCCTGCAGCGTGCCGCGCAGCTTGTTCACCACCAGGGTCGCCAGGGCTTCGCCCTCAACGTCCTCGGCGATAATCAGCAGCGGCTTGCTGGCGCGCGCGATCTGCTCCAGCAGCGGCAGCAGGTCCTTCATCGAGCTGATTTTCTTTTCGTGGATCAGGATGTAGGGGTCTTCCAGGATCGCTTCCATGCGCTCCGGGTCGGTGACGAAGTAGGGCGACAGGTAGCCGCGGTCGAACTGCATGCCCTCGACGACCTCCAACTGCGTCTCCATGGTCTTGGATTCTTCCACCGTGATGACGCCGTCCTTGCCCACCTTCTTCATGGCCTCGGCGATGATGCGGCCAATGGTCTCGTCATTGTTAGCCGAAATGGTGCCGACCTGGGCGATGGCGGTCATGTCGCCGGCGACCGACTTGCTGTACTTGTCCAGTGCGCCGGGGATGCGGTTGCCATCCTTGTCCACCGTGCCGGTGACGGCGAACACGGCCTTCTCGATGCCGCGCTTCAGTGCCATCGGGTTGGCGCCGGCGGCCACGGTCTTGACGCCCTCGCGGTAAATGGACTGTGCCAGCACGGTGGCGGTGGTGGTGCCGTCGCCGGCCACGTCGCTGGTCTTGCTGGCGACCTCGCGCACCATCTGCGCGCCCATGTTCTCCAGGGGATCTTTGAGTTCGATTTCCTTCGCCACGGTTACGCCGTCCTTGGTGATCGACGGGGAACCGAATTTCTTTTCGATGACCACGTTGCGGCCCTTGGGTCCAAGCGTGACCTTGACGGCGTCGGCCAGGATGTTGACGCCGCGAAGGATCGCCTGGCGGGATTCCTCGCCATGAACAATCTGCTTTGCCATACTTGTATGTCTCCTCGTTTGCAATTCTGTGGGCAGGTGTCGTGCCCGGAATGTCTGTGATGTCTTTGGGTCTCTCGGTCGATCAGTCTCTCGGTCGGTCAGCTTTTGCGTTCCCTCAGTCAGCTCTTCTTCAGTCCTGGTTTGACCGACAACCGAGAACCGATACCCGGCAACCGAAAACGCTGTTTACCGTCTCGATCCGGCTTTCTCTTCTTTTTCCTTCTTGGAGCCGACGAGGATGCCGAGCACTTCTTCCTCGCGCATGATGATCAGCTCTTCGCCGTCAATCTTGATTTCGGTACCGGAGTATTTGCCGAACAGGACGCGGTCGCCCTCTTTCACGTCCAGCGGGCGGACCTTGCCGTCTTCGTTGACCTTGCCTTTGCCGACGGCGATGATTTCGCCCTCTTGCGGCTTATCCTTGGCGGTGTCGGGAATAATGATGCCACCACGAGTGGTTTCTGCTTCTTCCACCCGGCGGACCAATACCCGGTCATGCAGGGGAGTGAACTTTGCCATGAAACGACCTCCTTGCGGAATGTGACAGTAGATGATTCTTATCCTTGGACAATCAGCTAACAGGCTTTGCTTGCAATCCGATACGGCCAATATATGCACCAGCGCGAGGGACCAAGTCGAAGCTCTTGTTAGCACTCTAGCCTAGCGAGTGCTAAGTGTAACGAGCAGAGATTCCGTTGTCAAGACGACGAGCCGCAAGTCTACTACTGGTTCTTGAGCGAGCATCTGGTCAACATGCCGTTGATCGAGTCGCAAGAGCCGACAAGGACGGAGGGCGCGGCGTAGGTCAGGAATGGTTGGCGGCCTGCTTTCTGTTCTCGAACACTTCGGCGACCGGCAGGTAGACGGAGAAGACGGTGCCGGAGCGAAGCGGGGTGGTGCGGGAGCGGAGGCGAATGGAGCCACCATGCTTGTCCACAATCTGGCGGCAGACCCACAGTCCCAAGCCGGTGCCCGCGTCCTTCTTGGTCGTGAAGAAGGGCTCGAAAATCCGCTCCAGATTTTCCGGCGCGATGCCGTGGCCGGTGTCGGCAAAGCTGATGCGTACGCCAGGACTGGCTGGGGAGCGCCAATCGCATGAGGCCGGCGACCGCCAATCGCGTGACGAGGAGACCTTGATATGGAGGCGTCCGCCGGGCTGGACGGCTTCGATGGCATTGCTGATCACGTTGGAAAAAACCTGGCGAATCTCGCCCTGCGAGCCCAGCACCTGGAGATGCGCGCGATAGCGCTTTTCGACCGCGAGATTCTGCGCCTTGACCCTGGTTTCCAGCAGCGCGAGGACATCGTCGAGGAGTTCGGCCGGGTCGAAGCGGACAGGTGCGCTCTCATCACGATAGAAACCGAGTGTCTGCTTGGTGATGTGGGCGACGCGGCGGAGTTCGGTATCGGCGAGTTGGAGGTGCTCGCGGGCGACGTCGGGAAGATTCTGCTCGCAGCGAGCCAGGTAGAGAAGGTTGGTGACGGCGGCCAGGGGGTTGTTGATTTCGTGCGCAATGGTGGCGGCCAGGCGGCCGGCGGAGGCCAGCTTTTCCGATTTCACGAGAGCCTCTTCCGCCCGTCGGCGCAGGGTCACGTCGCGCAGAATGACGGTGTACAGTTTCTCGCCCTCCGATTCCACCTGCGAAATGGTGGCTTCGATGGGAAACTCCTCGCCGTCGGAGCGCACACCGTACAGCACTCCGGGAGAGGACATGGAGCGGGTGGTGACGCCGGTCTCGCCGAACGACTGAATGTGATGACGATGGGCGTCGCGGAAACGAGCAGGAATGAAATGATCGAGATCGCGGCCGATGGCGTCGCTGGCCGGGCAGCGGAAGATGCGCTCGGCAGCGGCGTTAAAGAGGACGACGCGCTGCAATCGGTCCACCGTAATGATGGCATCCATGGCGGAATTGACGATCCCGCTGAGGCGTTGTTCGCTGCTGCGGAGAGCCTTCTCGGCCTGCTCGCGCCACCGGGCCAGTTCCTGCACCGTCTGCAGGGCGCCTGCGACGGCTTCACGCTCGGCCGAGACAGCGGCGAGGGCCAATCCGCTGACCGAGATGACGCCAAGATATACCTGGAGCAGGGTGGCGCCGCGGATCGGGTTCGGCTGGACAAATGGTCCTAAGCCGGCAGCGGTGGCCCAGATGGCGACGCCGGCGACCAGCGCACTGACCACGGCAGAGCCGGCGATTCCGAATCGGATGGCGGCCCAGATCACAAAAGGAAAAACCACGAAGGCCAGCACGTTGTCGGCGACGCCCAAGCCGAGGCGATGGTCGAACACCAGGAAAGAAACGCCAAAGGCGGCGCTGGCCAAACCGGCAAACTCGAGGCGGCGTTCACCGTGCAGGCGCGCGAGTCGAGAAAAACTCAGGATCAGGGGAGCGATGACGACGACGCCCATGGCATCGCCCAACCACCAGATCAGCCAGGCCGAGGCAAAGCCCGACCAGGGCTTCACTCCGGCGACATTGAGCGTGGTGACACCGACGGTCGCCGCAACGGTGGTGCTCAAGGCCCCGAGAAGAACGAGCGCAAGAACATCCTGAAGACGAGACAGAGCCGGCCGGAATCCGGGGATCCGCCGCAGAAGCCAGGCCGCCACAACTGCGCTGGAGGTATTTCCCAGGGCAATGCCGAAAGAGGCGGTGGGGGGGATCGGACTGAAGAAATTCACCAGAAACGCACCCAGCAGAACCGCGGGCCACATTGGGTAGCCCCATACGAGCATAGCGGCAAGAGCGATGCCTGCCGGCGGCCAAACTGGGGAGACGTTGGCGCTGGTGAATGGAACGGCGAGGCCAATCCTGCCGGCCAGAAAATAGGCAGCGAGAACGATGGTCAGGCGGATGAGGAAGGCACTGCGAACCGGCGTGTTGAGGTGCTGGTACCGGGAATCAGGCGAGGAAGGGAGCACGTAACCTCGTCGGGAACGCCTCGAGGCGAGTTGAAAACAGAATACACCGCATCGCGGATTTTGGGTGGAGGGTGGGGCAGGTCCACTTCCCTACTCGAACCGCCCGCTCAGCGTTGTTTTTTGCCTTCGTTTTCCGCGAGGCGCGCCTTCACCAGCTTCTTCACCAGCCCGGCCGGCAGAGGCTTATCCACCGGGAAGCGAATGGTTCCTTTAGATACGGAGTAGCCCTCGAGTTCATTCTTGAACGCTACGATCACGGACGAACCCGGGAACAAACTGCAATGCTTCTCGAATGCGGCGTATCAGACCAGCATGCCCTTGTACTTGAGCGCCGGAATGCGATAGCTGATGGCCTCGGTGGCTTCCACCGGCACAGCGGAGCGAATCGTCGCCCGAATCATTTTCAATGTGCTGCGGGCGGGTTCGGGGACGCGCGCGAGGTATTCGTCGACGGTCTTGGGGACGAGATCACCGGGCTTGGCTTTTTTCACACCGGTAAGTCTACCGGGAAGAGGCTCCAGTCGTCAGTAAGAACAGTCGTCGTCGATTGCAGCGCGCCGCATGACTGGGCGTCCCATCCCCAAGGTAACTTGAGGGGGCGGGCCGGCGCGGATACGATCCAGCAAGGATCATCGACATTTTTCATAAGGACAGCCATGGCAGGAATCGCGCGTCGTTGTGCGGTTTTGCTCTTCTTGAGCGCTAGCGTTTTCATGGCACTGCCGGCAGAGGCACAAGAGACGCCCACGCCGAAACGTCCGGCGGCCGCGCCCCAGCCTTCCCTGGGCGACTATGCCCGAAACTTGCGCGAGAAGAAGCGCGTCAAGGTCAAGGTCACGCCGGAGGAAGCGCAGCAGATCTTCAAGGCGGTGGATGACATCACCGGCTTCGCCAGCAAGGATTCGGGGCTGGCGCAGAAGGCCAGCGTCAAGCGACAACTGGTCGGGCAGAGCGAAGTCGAGCGCATGGTGCGCGAGCAGAGCATGAGCGAGGAAGAAAAGCGGGAGCGGCAGCGCGGACTGCTGGCCATGAAGAAATTCGGGGTGCTGCCCCGCGATTTCGACATGGAAGCATTCGCCGCCGAGTTGCTGGGCGAATCGGTGGCGGGCTTCTACGACCCGAAGACGAAGATGATTTCGCTGCTCGACTGGGTCCCGCTCGAGGAACAGAAGAGTGTGCTGGCGCACGAGTTGACCCACGCGCTGCAGGACCAAAACTATGACCTGCAGAAATGGCACAAGCAGCGCAAGGCGGCTGTCGCCGATGCTGCCAAGTCCGTGGTGAACAGCGATACCGATGCGGGCGAGAGTTCCACCGCCGGCCGCGGCGTCACCGAAGGCCAGGCGATGGTGGTCATGCTCGACTTCCTGCTGGCACCCTCGGGGCATGACCTGGAACACTCGCCGGGTTTGCACGAGTACCTCCAGGAGCGCATGTCCTACGGTAGCGAGGGCCCGGTGCTGTATCGCGCGCCGTTGGTGATCCGGCAGGGCATGGCTTTTCCCTATCGCGAAGGGCTGATGTTCGAGATCGCGCTGCTGCAACAAGGGAGCCGGGCGCTGGCGTTCACCACAGCACTGCAGCATCCGCCGCGGCTAACGCACGAGATCCTGCAGCCGCGCACCTATATCGCGCACGAGAAGATCGCTCCCGTGCGCATTCCCGATCTGCACCCGGTGCTGGGCGAGTCGGTGCGAGTGCAGGACACGGGCATCATCGGCGAGCTTGATGTTCGGGTGTTTATCCACCAGTACGGGAGCAAGTGGTTGGCGGGAGAACTATCGAAGGCATGGCGTGGAGGCTCGTACGTGACGGTGGCGCGCTCGCCGCAGGGGCAGCCGGCCACCACCAACGATGTCGCGCTGCTGTACGTGTCGCGCTGGCAGTCGCCGGAAGCGGCGGAGCGCTTTGCGAAATTCTATGCGGCGGCGGTGGCTAAGCGTTATCGAAACGCGGCGGCTGCAGCCGATGGGAAGGCGGATGGCAAGGCTGGCGGTCCGATCTCATCGGTGGAGATCGCGACCGAAGAAGGCCCTGTCATCGTCGAGCAGTGGCCCGGCAACATGGTCTTTGTGACCGAGAGCTTCGACGCAGAAACATCGGCGCGACTTCGTGACGCGGTGCTGGCGACAGGCCCGGGCGCGCGGGCGGCCGCCCCCGTCTCCCGCAACAGAACCCAGGTAATCAAGGATTTGGATTTGACGCTGCGCTTGGCCAGCTCCCCGGAACTGGCACCACTACGCGACGCGGTCCACGACAGTGCCATGCGGTCAGTGATCCAGGTGTCGCGCGAGGCGGCGGGTCATTAGTTGTGTATCAAGGTTCGACTGAACCGGTCCCGAGCGGAACCGAGGGAGTCGCAGCCGATTAGCCTCGCTTACTCCAGCGAACGCCGATCCCACTTATCTTCGCGGTAATCCACCCACTCTCGGGCCTCGCTGTGCATGGGGTTTAGCTGCACGTTGAAGGGTTCCGGGGGCGCCACCTTGACGTATTCCGCGGGAGTCACGTATTCTCCGGCGCACTCGGAGGATGGCCGTGCATCGCCACGTCAAGACCAAGGGCGAGACGGTGGTGCAGATTCATGGCGCGTCGCCGCTGCAGTTCAACTACGTCAACCCGAGCGACGATCCGAGCAAGAAGGAGTAGCGGCGCAATCTTTGGCCGAAGGGAGCATCTGTGCTGCCATGAGAAACGCAATGGTTGTCGCATGCCTCACGATGTTAGTGGCCGTGTGCTCGTCGGCGCAGGACTGGGCCAAGGCCAAGCTGGAAAAGAGCCCGCGTCACGGCGAGTGGGTTAGCATCAAGCACGGCGAGCGCAACCTGCAGGCGTTCGTCGTCTATCCGGAAGTGAAGTCGAAAGCGCCGGTGGTGGTGGTGATCCACGAGATCTTCGGCCTCACCGATTGGGTGCGCGGGGTTGCCGACCAACTGGCGGCGAACGGCTATATCGCGATCGCGCCCGACCTACTCTCCGGCATGGGGCCGAACGGCGGGCGCAGCGACGCATTCGCCAGCGTCGACGCCGCGCGCGAGGCGATTGGAAAGCTGCCGCCGGACCAGGTGACCGCGGATCTGAACGCCGCCGCCGACTATGGCAAGAAGCTGCCGGCGTCGAATGGGAAGCTGGCGGTGGCGGGATTTTGCTGGGGCGGCGGGCAGTCATTCCGCTTCGCCACCAACCGCAAAGACCTGGCGGCGGCGTTCGTGTTTTACGGGCCGCCGCCGTCCAGTGGGATGGAAAACATCAGCGCGCCGGTGTACGGCTTCTACGGCGGCAACGACGCGCGCATCAACTCGACCATTCCCGACACCGAGCAGAAGATGAAAGCTGCGGGCAAGAAGTACGAGCCGGTGGTATACGAGGGCGCCGGACACGGCTTCATGCGCGGCGGCGAAGACCCCAACGGCCGCGATGCCGACAAGAAGGCGCACGACGAAGCCTGGCAGCGCTGGCTAAGGCTGCTGAAGAGTATGTAGAGAGTTGCGGGTTGACCTTTATTTGCCGTTTCGCTTGCTGCTGCTGCGGACACGCTTGGCGGGCGCGCTTTCGATCGGAGTAGCGCCCAGCTTGCTGCGAAGCAGTTCGGCTTCGGCCTGGAGCCAGTCGTCCAGGGCGCGGCCATGATCGGCACCGCGATGCAGGTAAAGCTCGTAAGCGCGGAAGCGGATTTTTTCCTCCAGATTTGCGTTTAGATTGGCGTTGCTGCGGGTGGTGCTCATCAGTGCCTCCAAGACCCAGCCTACGGAATTCGGGCGCGGCTGTCGAAGTATAAAATTCTATCACCGCGATGATTTTTTTAGTCTTGATTTCGGCGCCGGGTCGAGAGAAGAAGTGCTCATTTCCGAAAACCCGCGCCAGACATATAATGCGCCCACCTGTTGAGAATGGCGATCCACCCTAGGAAATCATGACCTTACAGCCAGGGACCAAGGTCGGGCCCTACGAGGTCCAAGCCGCCGTGGGCGCCGGCGGGATGGGTGAGGTGTACCGAGCGCGCGACACCCGGCTAGGGAGGGAGGTAGCCATTAAGGTCCTGCCGGAATCATTTGCGCGCGATGCCGACCGGCTGCGACGCTTCGAGCAGGAGGCGCGGACGGTGGCGGCGCTGAATCACCCCAACATTTTGGCGGTATACGACACTGGCGAGCACCAGGGCGCGCCGTACATGGTGTGCGAACTGCTGAATGGAGAGACGCTGCGCGAAGAGATGCAGGAAGGCACGATGGGCCAGCGACGCGCGGTGGAGTACGCGTCGCAGATCGCCGAGGGCCTGGCGGCGGCACACGACCAGGGCGCGGTACATCGTGACCTGAAGCCAGAGAACGTCTTCATCACCAAGACCGGACGGGTGAAGATACTGGACTTCGGCTTAGCCAAGCTGCGAGCCCACCCAACCAAAGCCGGGTTGGGTGGGGCACCCGAATGGGCGAAAGCGGCCGCGGTGGGGGACGGAGTTACGACGGGTGGCGTGAGCGTCACCACGCCGGGCGTGGTGCTGGGCACGGCGGGCTACATGTCGCCAGAGCAGGTGCGCGGCCAAGAGGTGGACGCGCGCACCGACATCTTCGCCTTCGGCGCACTCTTGTACGAGATGATGAGCGGACAGCGAGCGTTCAAGGGTGAGACCAGCGTCGAGACAATGAACGCGATCCTGAAAGAGGATCCGCCGGAGCTGGAGACGGAAACACTAAAGGTGTCGCCGGGGCTGGAGAGGATCGTGCGGCGATGCCTGGAGAAGGAACCGGCGCGGAGGTTTCAGTCGGCACGGGATGTGGGATTCGCGCTGGAGGCGATTTCGGGGACTTCCGGCGGGAGCGATCTGAAAGCACCAGCGCTGCCGCCCGAGCGCCGGCGATGGGTGGGAGCGGTGGCGGTCGTACTGGCGGTAGGGGCGGCGGTGATGCTGGCGTATTTCGCTGGACGCCGGCAAGTCTCGTCCTCACCAGCAGCCTACGAGCAGTTGACTTTCGAGCCGGGATACGCCGGTCCGGCACGATTCACGCGCGACGGGAACACAGTGGTGTACTCGGCGGCATGGAACGGCGGCGCGCGGCAACTGTATTCGAAACGCAGCAATAGCTCGCAAGCACAGCCGCTGAACCTGGATGGCGACGTGCTTGGGATGGCGGACAGCGGCGAGTTGGCGGTCATCCTGAAGCGTCATTACCTGGCGTCGTGGCTGCAGCGCGGCACGCTGGCGCGATTGCCGCTGGAGGGCGGAACGCCGCGGCCAATCCTTGAAGATGTGTACGACGCCGACATCAGCCGCGACGGGAAAGAGTTCGCGGTGGTGCGCAGCGCCGGCGGCAAACAACGGCTGGAGTTCCCCATCGGCAAGGTGCGGTTCGAGACGCCGGGTTGGATTTCGGACGTGCGCATCAGCCCGGACGGCAGGCGCATCGCGTTTTTCGAGCATCCTGATGTTCCCGATGATCGCGGCGGAGTGATGGTGCTGGACACGCAGGGCGGGGCTCACCGACTGACGCCGTTTTACTCGACCGGCCGTGGCCTGTGCTGGACGCCGGATGGAAAAGAGATCTGGTACACGGCAAGCTTGCAGGGAGAGGACGATGGCCTGTACGCCGTCACGCCGACGGGAGTCACGCGGACGGTCCTGCGGTCTCCCACGGAACTGGTGATCGAAGACATTTCGACATCGGGCCGGGTGCTGCTGGAAAGCGTACGCTACCAGATCGAAGTGGGACTGAAGCGCAGTGGCGACAAGAGCACCCGCGATTTCGAGGCAGCAGCGGACCTGTCGGCGCTTTCGCCGGACGGCAAATGGGTGGTGTTCAACCGCTACCAGGGCAACGACTACCGGGTGTTCTTGCGCAACACCGATGGAGCGGCGCCGGTCCTGCTCGGCGATGGATTCGGATCGGGGATCACCTACGATGGGCGCATGGTACCGGCGATGCGAGCCAGCGACCTGCACAAGCTGTTCCTGTATCCGACCGGAACCGGCGACCAGAGAGTGATCGATCTGGGAGAGCTGACGGCTGCGTTTTCCGGCAGTGAAAATGGCGTCAGCTTCTCGCGCGATGGGCGATGGGCGGTGCTGTCCGCCTTGGACACCAACCACGACCTTCGCGATTACCTTGTGGACATGCGCGACGGCAAGCTAAGGCCGGTGACGCCGCCGGGAAGCAAAGGGGGGAAATTGTCGCCCGACGGAACGCGGATCGTGACCCTGAACCTGGCGACACAAAGATACGTGATGGTGGACGTCGCGGCCGGTAAGGTGAGCGATATTCCGGGAATCGAGATCCATGAAGAGGTAATCGGATGGAACACGGACGGACACAAGCTGGTCGCCTGGGACCAGCAACTGCCAACGCGCATCTTCCTGGTTGATGTGGGGAGCGGGAGCCGGCAACTGGTGCAAACAGTGGAACCACTGGCGACGCTGGGCTCAATGTATGCGCGCATGGTCACGTCCGCCGATGCAACGACGGCAGTGTACCGGCATCGGCGCGGGCTGTACGCGATCTATATCGCCGACGGGCTCAAGTAGTTTTCAGTTTCGGTTTGAGTTTCGGGTTTGAAGTTGTGAGTTTTCAGCGGGTGAGAAGGTTGGCAAGATGGCATTGCAGGCGGGAATAAAACTCGGGCCGTATGAGGTCCAGGCGGCGGCGGGCGCGGGCGGGATGGGCGAGGTGTACCGGGCGCGCGACACGCGGCTGGAACGCACGGTGGCGATCAAGATCATTCCCGAACACCTGGCCAGCCATCCCGACCTGAAGCAGAGGTTTGAGCGCGAGGCGCGGGCGATCAGTTCCCTGTCGCATCCGCACATCTGCCATCTGTATGACGTCGGTTCACAAGATGGAATCGACTATCTCGTCATGGAGTACCTGGAGGGCGAGACACTGGCCGACCGGCTGGCGAGAGGGCCGCTGCCCATCGAACAGGTGCTGAAGGTCGGCGGCGAGGTGGCGGACGCGCTGGACAAAGCGCACCGGCAGGGAATCGTGCATCGCGATTTGAAGCCGGCGAACATCATGCTGACCAAGGCAGGAGCGAAGCTGATGGACTTCGGGCTGGCGAAGCCGGCGGCGGCGATGGTCGGGGTGGCCAGCGGACAACCTGCGCGCGCCAGCAAAGTGGGCGCAGGTGGAGCGCCGATTACGCCTTCCAGTCCGACCACGCCGGTGATTTCGCTGACGGGGCTGGCGTCGCCACTGACACAGAAGGGGACTATCGTCGGCACGTTCCAGTACATGTCGCCGGAGGCGCTGCAAGGGGCGGAGGCGGACGCGCGCAGCGACATCTTCAGCCTGGGGTGCGTGCTGTACGAGATGGCCGTCGGCAAGCGGGCGTTCGAAGGCAAAAGCCAGATTTCGGTGCTGGCGGCGATCCTGGAAAAAGAGCCGGAACCGATGTCGCAGGCGCAACCGCTGACGCCGCCAGCGCTAGAGATGGTGGTCAAGAGTTGCCTGGCGAAGGACCCGGACGAGCGCTTGCAGACGGCGCATGACCTGAAGCTGCAACTGAGCTGGACGTCGCAGACTGCAGCGGCGGCCTTGGCGCAGCAGCCGAAAGCACAAACCAAACGGCGCGAGTGGGTGGCATGGGCGGTGGCGGCGGTGGCGGTAGTGCTGGCAATGGCCGCAGCGGCGCAGATTTGGCTGCAGCCGGCGCCGCGGGCTATCCACGCGATCATACTGCCGCCGGAGAAGACGGCATTCGATGCGCAAGGCGATTTTGGCGGGCCGGCGGTGCTCTCGCCGGATGGAGAGAAGATCGCATTCGCAGCCAGGGGGCCGGACAGTCCCAAGGCGCTGTGGGTACGGGCCTTGAGCAGCCCGACGGCGCAACGGCTGGATGGAACGGAGGGAGCGTATTTTCCGTTCTGGTCGGCGGACAGCCGGTATCTAGGTTTCTTTGCCAATGGAAAATTGAACAAGATTCCTGCGAGCGGAGGGGCGGTGGCGCCGCTGGCGGACGCGCCCAACGCGCGCGGCGGGACGTGGAGCAAGGACAACGCGATCGTGTACGCGCCGGATTTCAACGTCAGCCTGATGCGGATCAGCGCGCAGGGGGGTACGGCGCAATCGGTAACCAAGCTGGACCTGGGCAAGCACACGACGCATCGCTGGCCCTGGTTCCTGCCCGACGGCAAGCATTTCCTGTACCTGGCGACCAACCACAGCGGAGGAATGCGGGACCAGAACGGCATCTACTTTGCATCTCTGGACGGCACGGAAAACAAGCTGCTGATCGCGACCGATGCCGGAGGTCAGTACGCCTCCGGGTACCTGTTGTTCCACGCACAGACGGCGGTAATGGCACAGCGGTTCGATCCGCAACGGGGGGCGTTGAAAGGGGACGCATTCCCGGTGGTGGATCGGGTGCAATACGACGGCACAGTGTGGCGAACGCTGTTCTCCGTTTCGGCCAATAGCGTGATGACTTACCAGAGTGGAACGGCCGATGCCGGGACGCAATTGGTGTGGTTCGACCGATCGGGCAAACGGATTGGTCAGGTAGGCGACCGAGGGCAGTACATGGACGCGCGTATTTCTCCGGATGGAACGAAGATCGCGGTGGGTTACGGCTCGCCCTCGGAAGATATCTGGATTTTCGACACGGTACGAAACATCAAGACGCGGCTGACGTTCGATCCGCCGACCAAGTTCCAGCCGGCGTGGTCGCCAGACGGGCAGACGATCGCATACGCAGCGCAAGGGACCCAGGGCGCGGCGGGCGACAGCACGCTCTACCTGATGCCGGCCAACGGTGGCGGTAAGCCTCGCCTGTTGGTGCAGGAAAAGGGCGTCACCCCTGCCTTTCCCTCCTGGACGCCGGATGGACAAAACCTGCTGTACACCTCGCAACTGGGTCCGAGCGGCAACTCGATCTATTCGGTGCCGGCGGATGGCCACGGGAAACCGACGCTGCTGATTGCACCGGCTAGTCCGCAGGCCAATGTCAGCCACTTCCGCATCTCGCCCGACGGGAAATGGATCGCGTATGTCTCGACCGAAGCGGGACAGGGGCAGGTGTACGTGACGGCCGCTTCCGGACAGGGAGGCAAGTGGCAAGTTTCGATCAATGGAGGCGATTACCCGGCGTGGCGCGGCGATGGCAAGGAGTTGTTCTATTTTGACGCCGCTGACTCGCTGTACTCGGCCGAGGTCACCGACAAAGGCGGGAGCTTCGAGGTTGGACAAGTGCGCCAGTTGTTTCACCAGGACTCGTCGGCAAATGGCGTGGCCTATGACGCCAGCCGCGACGGAAAGAAGTTCCTGTTCAACGTAGGGACGCAGGACGCGTCGGCGCCGCTGAACCTGGTGGTGAACTGGACGGCGGAGGTGAAGAAGTAGCTTCAGCTTCAGTTTCAGTTTCAGTTTCGGTGGGGATCGGAAGCGGCGCGGATGAGAGCGTCGCTTTAGTTTTGCGCGAGAAGCGCTTTACGGAACTGTGAGCGAACCGGTTTGCAAGCGGGCGCGGTAGATTTCGCCGGTTGCGGCGATTTCGGCGATGGCATCTGCGTGGACGACGTAAGTGTCGTGCGGAAGCGTCGAGCCGAAGGGGACGCGTTGCGAGCCGGGGCCGAGCGAGATGCGCTGGTATCCGAGTGCGAAGGCCTTGTTGATGGTGTTGACCGCCACCACGATCACGGTGAGATCGACTGCGCGTCCAGTGCCGTTGGTGACCTGGACCTCGCCGGCAATGGCGCCTTCGGCGGTAAGCTGCGGCGCTTGTGTCCAGACAATGGTGATGGGCGAGGGGACGGTGAGGATGTAATTGCGGGTCCGAACAATGGGCCTGGGAGCTGAATCCGTGGCTTCAAGCGAGAAGTGATACTCGCCCGGCGTCGTCGGCGCGCCGGCAAGGATGCCGTTGCGCGCGAGCGCAATGCCCCGTGGAAGCTCGCCGCGAACCCGTCGCCATCGCCAGGGCGGCGTGCCTTTGGCGGGAGGTTGGAGTTGGTAGTAGTAGACCTGGCGGAGAGAGCCGTCGGGGAGGATTTCGGGACGTGGGCGCGACTGGGCGACTGCCGGGGTTCCGACGCAGAGGACGCACAGGATGTAGAGAAATACCGAGGCCAGGCGCATAGGCAGATAAGGTTAGATTGCGGATTGTCGGTTGCCGATTCGGCGATACGGAAGAACCTCAGCGGGCTTTTGCAGACGTCAACGCGGGGTCTGAAGGCCGGCTCTATCCGGGTGAGCACCACGTTCGTGGAGCACGGTGAGTCGGCCCTGGGGACGAGGGGCGACCCAGTCTGCGCCGGGCGTGTGGACTGGTACAATCGCCGCAAAATGTAACCGTGTGGGGTGGTCGACAATCCAATAGTTCGGACTCGCGGCAAGGCCGTGGAGAAGGAGAACACATGAAGAAGCTACTGCCGATACTGGCTTGTTTGGCACTGCTGAGCGCCATGGCGTTTGCCAGCGGCGCGACAATGACGGGATACATCGTGGATGAAAAATGCGGCGCGCGAGGCGCAAACGCCAGCGCGGCAGCGTGCTCGAAGAAGTGCATCGAGGCAGGCGAGAAGCCGGTGTTCGTCAGCGACAACAGCAAGGAAGTTTTGCATCTCGACAATCCCGACGCCACCAAGGGTCACGAAGGACATCATGTCAACGTGACCGGGTCGGTGAAGGGCGGCGTGCTGCACATTGACAAGCTGGCGATGGCGTCATCGGAGCACCAACATTGAGTTGCAGGTTTTGAGTTCTAAGTCTTGAGCAAAAGCCCGGCCGAACGCCGGGCTTGCTTATTGCATTTCCGATTGACGATTGCCGGGGCTAAAGCCCGTATCGTGTCGGGCGTGCGACTCGCCGGGCTGAAGCCCGGCGCTTTCACCTTCCCGTTCAAACCCGATTAGCGCACCACGCCTTCCAGCGGGGAGCTGGCAGTGGCGTAGAGCTTCTTGGGCATGCGACCAGCAAGGTAAGCGGCGCGACCGGCGATCACTGCGTGCTTCATGGCTTCGGCCATGAGCACCGGGTCCTGGGCGGCGGCGATGCCAGTATTCATGAGCACGCCGTCAGCGCCGAGTTCGAGCGCGATGGTAGCGTCGGAGGCGGTGCCCACGCCGGCGTCCACGATCAGCGGAAGGCTCAGCATTTCGCGCAGGATGCGAATGTTGGCCTGGTTCTGGATGCCCATGCCGCTGCCGATGGGCGCGCCCAGGGGCATGATGGCGGCCGCGCCGGCGTCGACAAGACGCTTGGCAACCACAATATCGTCAGATGTATACGGCAAAACAGTAAAGCCTTCCTTGACCAGCACGCGGGTCGCTTCGATGGTTGCCTGCACGTCGGGATAGAGGGTGGCCTGGTCGCCGATGACTTCCACCTTGACCCAGTCGGAGAGGCCGACCTCGCGGCCGAGACGCGCGGTGCGGATGGCATCGTCGGCGGTGTAGCAACCGGCGGTGTTGGGCAGCAGAAAATATTTCTTGGAATCAATGAAGTCGAGCAGCGATTCCTTGCTGCGGTCGAGATTGACGCGGCGGACGGCGACGGTAACCATTTCGGCGCCGCTGGCCTCGATGGCGCGCGCGGTTTCCTGGCCCGATTTGTATTTCCCCGTGCCAACGATGAGGCGCGAACGGAACGTGCGGCCTGCAATGACGAAGGAGTCCATGGTCATCATTGTAGCAATGCAGCGTGGCTGAGGGGTCGGTTATCGATTGTCGGTTGTCGGGCCACCGGAGCTCGGTCGCCTGTAGAACGAGCATTCACTTCTTCTTGGGTTCGGACGGATCAACCACTAGTTAGCGTATGTGCTTATCTGGTTGCTTCAGCAAGCCCCGTAGTAGTCCTGCTTAATCTCTTCTTTGATTTTTGTGTACATGACGTTTTGCGGTTCCCTCTCACGCCGGCAGATTGTTCTGCCAATTGTCTACGGCAACAACTCGTAGAGCTGCCGCATGAACTTCGAAGCGTTCTTCAGCACCTCAAGCTGATCCAGGGTCATGGGATCGGGATCAAAATGCATCACATCATTTCGAATCACGCGAACTTGCTCTAATTGCGACGTCATCGAAGCCTGATCGATATTCAATGCGAGTTTCTGCCAGACCTGCGGCCTTTGGAGCAGGCGAACGTAATCGCCAAAGGTGAGATCAGAAATTGATTTCGGTGCGGGAACGGCTGCATCCGCTACGGCCAGCGACTGAAAATCTTCCGCCGCGACCTTTTCTTGGAGCAGTTGCCGGATGTGCAGCTCAATTTCTCGCAGGAGGAGGAAAGGTTCTGCGAGCTGTTGAAATTGAAGACTGAGGTCGCTTGCGGTTACGATGCCTGTTATTTTCCGATTATGCTGGCTGCGCACCAGCACATATCCGTGTTTCACAATTGTTGGAATCGCATCGAATAGCGTTCCATTCGCGTCCACAACTTGAGCGTCTTCACGGCAGTGCTGCACTTTACTGCAGTCGCCCCCGATCGCGTACCGCGCTGCAATTGACTTCCACGAGATCATGCCCTTAACCTCGCGCTCGCCATGCATGATGGGCAGCTGGGAGTAGTCGAATTGCAACATCTTGGTGACGGCCTTCGTCAACGCATCGTCCTGGCCGACTGTAGTCAGCGTTCGATTCGCTGCCGGTAAACTTCCAATGCGAAACGTTGGGTCTGGCGGCTCTCTCAATACTGTCTCGACCACCCCCTCGCCCGAGATGACAATCGGTGACAAGGCGACTGTGCCGGAATTGGGCTGCTGATCTTCCTGCTCGTCGCGTTCTTCCTGTTCCTCCTCAGTGGCCTCGACCAATTCCCGTTCGTCTTGTGTTGCGACTGCCACATCCGCTTCGGCCACCACGCCGTCGCCTTGATCCTTCAATCGGATTCTGATCCGACCATCAATCCACGTTGACTGAAAATCCGGTTCAGTTTCCAGACCCAAGTAGTCCAGTGCTGTTCGAATGCCATGCACCTTGTTAAGACCGCGACGCTCAGCCTTAAACATGTGAAGGAGGTCACGAACGGTAATGCGATTAACGCGGTAACCGTCTTTGAGACGGGTGGCGATCCAGCCGAGGTCTTGGGGAATCCACATTGTCATTTCTCCAACTTGATGACTCCAGCCTCGAATCACGTCAGAGCCTCACTACAAACGATTCTTGGTATCAGCTGCTAACTACATAGCGTTTGATCACGTTTACACAGCGTTGATCAGGGCGCCTTCACCGTACCAGTTACATGCGTGAGGTCAAGGGTTTCTGGGTCTTGTTCTGGATTCGTAACAACGGGTTGGTTGTGGCTCAGGCTGATCACCCACCAGTTAGCTAGTCCGGGTTGTGGTCAAGTCGTTCCTGCGAGGGCGCCCGCGCCACATCGCCGCAGTGCTAGCCGTTAGCGGCAACGTCGGCGGGTTCGGTGGGTCGTGCGGAGGTTTCGTAGAGTTGCTGGATGCGCTGGCGGTAGCGTTCCTCGACGACGCGGCGCTTGAGCTTGAGCGTGGGCGTGAGGCTACCGTCGGCGACGGAGAAATTGTCGGCCACGATCAAAACCTTTTTCAGCTTCTCGAATTGCGCCAGGTCACGGTTTGCCTGAGCGACGATGCCGTCGAAAAGTTCACGCACCTTGGGGTCATTCACCAGATCTTCGCGAGAGCCGGTGCGGAGGCCCTGTTCGCGCGCCCAGCGTTCCAGCTCGGCGAAGTCGGGCGCGATGACGACGGAGGGAAACTTGCGGCGGTCGCCGATGACGATGGCTTCACTGACAAAACTGTTGGACTGGAGCTTGCGCTCGATGGGCTGCGGGGCGATGAATTTTCCACCCGAGGTTTTGATCAGGTCTTTCTTGCGGTCGGTGACGGAGAGGAAGCCGTCGGCGTCAAGGTTGCCGATATCGCCGGTCTTGAACCAGCCGTCAGGAGTAAAGGCGGCGGCGGTCTGCTCCGGGTTGTTCCAGTAGCCCTTAAAGACGGAGGGGCCGCGGGTGAGGATTTCGCCGTCGTCGGCGATGCGGACTTCGACGTTGGGCAGCGGAGGGCCCACCGTGCCGATTTTGTGGGCGTTGGGCTTGTTGAGGGCGATCACGGGCGAGGTTTCGGTGAGCCCGTAGCCTTCGTGAATGCGAATGCCCATGTCGGCGTACCACTCGGCGAGATCGCGGCCGAGGGGCGCGCCGCCGGAAATATATATCTTCACGCAGCCGCCGAGGGCCTGTCGGATTTTGGAAAAGACCAGCTTGTCGGCGAGCTTCCAGGCGGCGGAGGTGGGTTGCTTGCCCGCCAGGATTAAGTCGCGATGGGCATGTCCGACGCGCCGCGCCCACTGGTACACCCTGTGCTTGAAGCCGGTCTTGGTAAGCGCTTCGACCTGGCCGCGGATTTTTTCGTACACCCGAGGCACGGCGACGAAGATGGTGGGCCGTATCTCGGGGATATAGTGGCGCAGTTGGTCGATTTGCGGGCAATAGGCGACGGTGACGCCATGGTAGAGCATGGCGTAATCGACGTGCCGGGCGGTGATGTGCGACAGCGGCAGGAAGGAGAGGCTGACGTCGCCCGGGTTCAGCGTGTAGTCGTTCAGCGAGTGAAGCAAGTTGGAGGCGAGATTGCCCTGGGTCAACATGGCGCCCTTGGGCGTGCCGGTGGTGCCGGAGGTGTAAATGATGGTGGCAAGATCGTCGGAAGAGATGGCGTGGGCGCGGGCGTCGAACTCGGGATCGCGCGCGACCGGGCCGTCATGCATGAGGCGGTGCATGGGGATGGCGTCGGGAGTGCCGATGTAGTCCATGACGACGATCTTTTCCAGCCGGGTCAGCGAGCGCATGGACTGCAGCTTCTTGAACTGTTCCGCCGTGGAAACGAAGGCGATGCGGGCGCCGGAGTCGGCGAGTACGAAGGAGACCTGTTCGCCGGTAAGGGTAGGATAAATCGGGACGATGACGCCGCCAATAAGGAGCGTGCCGAATTCCGCGGTCGCCCATTCCGGGCGGTTCTCGCTAAGGATGGCGACGCGGTCGCCCTTGGCAATTCCCCACGCGGTGAGAGCGCGCGCGATGCCGACGGCGTCGCGATAAAGCTCGCGCGAGGAGATCGGGATCCACTTGACGGTCTGCTTGTAAAGCATGACCCGGTCGAGCTGGCGATCCACAACCTGATAGAAGACTTGGTTGACGGTTTCGATACTCATGCGGGGAGGACGGCCCCCAGAAGCAGGCGCATTGTGTGTGTCACCTGGCATTGGATGCTCGACATCGAAAATTTGCGGCAGAAAGTGTGGGGTGCTGTGGAACCAAATGTAGCGGTAAGCAGGCGGGCGCGCAATGATAGCGGTGCGAATGACAGGTTAAAATTGCGAGTTGCCAGTCCCGAAATGGAAGATCGATGTAACCGAACCACCGTGGACGGCATCAAGAGTCGGTGTCGGGTGAGGAGAAAATGAGAAAAATCGCGATTTACGCTCTGCTCACGCTGCTGAGTCTGGCGGCGGTTCTGGGCACACCGGAAACACTGCGCGCCCAGGAGAAGGAAAAACCGGCGCCGTTGAAGCTGAAGGTCGGCGACATGGCCCCCGATTTCAACCTTAAGTATTTCGACGGCGCGAAGGTGCAGGACATATCGCTGCACGAGTTTCACGGCAAGAAAAACGTGGTGGTGGCGTTCTTCGTGTTCGCCTTTACCGGGGGTTGAACCACCGAGATGCGCAACCTCCAAGCGAATTATAAGAAGCTGGAGGATGCGGACACCCAGGTCGTGGGTGTGAGCATGGACAGTCCATTCGCGAACAAGGCATTTGGCGATTCGTTAGGGGTCAACTTCCCTATCGCCAGCGACTGGTTCGACGAGGGCGCGGCGACAAAGGAATACGGGCTGTGGGAGCCAAAGTACAAGGCGGCGCGCCGGGCGACTTTCCTGGTGGGAAAGGACGGAAAGATCGAGGAGATCCAGGTGGATCGAGAGGCGGTTGATCCCACCAAAGTCGTGACCGCGTGCGAGCGGAAGAAGCATTCTTAGTATCAGTTTCAGTTTCGAGTTGGCTGAAACTGAAACTTGACGCTGAAACTATTTCTTAGCGGAGGCGTTGGGCGGAGGAGTGTTGGGACTGGCCTGTTCGGGGGTCAGATATATGACCTCGCCGGGCCGGGCGTAGTGAAGCTGTTCGCGGGCTTCTTTCTCGATGGCGTTGGGGTCGGTCTTGAGGGCCTTGATGCGGTCAGATAAAGCTTGATTCTCCCGCTGGAGTTGGTCCGCGTCTTTTTGCAGGGTGCGGAGTTCCGCCTTCTTTTTCTGGTACACCATCATGCCGTTGGCGCCGAAGATGACGTGCACGGCAAGCATGACGGCGAGCACGGCAACGGCGATGGTGGCGAGCTTGGTGCGGAGGTCGTAGAGCAGGTGGCCGGCGCGGCGGGCGAGTGCGACGGCGCGTTTTTGCAGTTGCGCGCGCGTGGTGTTGATCGGGATGGGGCGGTAATTCATTTGTTGCTGCGCTTCAACCGTCCCTACGGGACTTGCTCGTTCCCGTCTGCTGACCCGGCACTAAAGTGCCGGGCTGTTGTCATTCTGTCCCTTGCGGGACAGTTGCATACGCGAGGGCGCGAGTGTCGCACCATCACTGAAAAATCCACTGCTTGGCTGCATACGCGGCGGCGCGTGTGCCACAAACGCCCAAGCCCGTCTAAGTCACAGGTCGGAGACCCGCGCCACACAACTCGTCATTCAAGAATCCACTGCTTGGCAGCGGTGCTGAGCCTGTCCAGGTCGTCGGAGCTGCGCGCTTCAGAATAGACGCGCACCACCGGTTCGGTGCCGGAAAGGCGATAGCAAACCCAGGAGCCATCGTCGAAAATCAGCTTCAGGCCGTCGGTGCGGACGACTTCGCGGACCCGGCGCCCGCCGAGTTCGCGAGGATCGGCCTGCACTTTGCTAGTGAACTTCGCTTTGACCTCGGGGGTCAAGCGGAAGTTCTCGCGGCGCGGGTAGAAGGAACCAACTTTGACAAATAAATCGTCGAGTTGGCGGCGCAGCGTGCGTCCGCGGCGCGCCACCATCTCGCAGCACAGCAAGCCGGCCAGAATGCCATCCTTTTCCGGGACGTGATGGCGGATGGAAAGCCCGGCGGATTCCTCACCACCAATGGCGATCTTGTCCCGATCAATGAGTTCGCCGATGTATTTGAAGCCGACCGGGGTTTCGTAGAGCTGCACTTTGTGGTGCTCGGCGAGAGCGTTGACCAGGTTGGTGGTGGCCACGGATTTGGCAACGCCGTTGCGCCAACCGCGGGTTTCGACGAGGTAATCGAAGAGGAGGGCGATGATGTAGTTGGGCGAGATGAAGGCGCCGTCCTGATCGAGGATGCCGAAGCGGTCGGCATCGCCGTCGGTAGAGATGCCGATATGCGCCTGCGACCTTTTCATGGCGGCGCGAAGGTCTTCGAGGAGGTGGTCGTCGGGTTCGGGTGCGTGGCCGCCGAAGAGCACATCGCGGAAATCGTGCACGGTGACGACCTCGATGCCGGCGCGGCGGAGGAGATGGTCGGGATAGTCCCGGGCAGCGCCCCAGAGCGGATCGAAGGCGACCCGCAGGTTCGCCTTTTTGATGGCGTCGAGGTCAATGACTTCTTTGAGGCGGGCGAGGTAGTCGGGAGCAACGTCAATTTCTTCGCGCTTGACTGCGCTCGATGGCGGGTGCGCTGCACCGGGACTTGCGGGTGACGGCGCTCCATCGAGCGCGGCGATTTCGGCTTCGATCTGGGCGGTGACCTCGGGGAGCGCAGGGGCGCCGTCGGGCGTGGAGAACTTGATGCCGTTATACTCGGGCGGATTGTGTGAGGCGGTGAAGTTGATGGCGCCGTCGGACTTGGTGCGGATCACGGCCCAGGCGATGGCGGGCGTGGGAGCGGGATCAGGAATCACGCGCGGAATAACGTTTTGGGCGGCGAGAAGATCGGCAGCAAGAGAGACCAGGGATTCACCCAGAAAGCGCGGATCGCGGCCGAGGATGACGGCGGCGCCCTGCGGCTTTCTCGAAGCGACGTAACGCGCAATTCCGGTAATGGCGCGGCGAACGTTGGCGAAGGTGAAATCCTCGGCAATCACGGCGCGCCAGCCGGAGGTACCGAACTTGATGGCAACGGGCATGAGTGCGGCTCCAGAAAGTCAGAAATAAGAAGTCAGAACGCAGAATGACAAGAAAACATTGTCAATCGCCGATTGACGATTGATGGATGCGAAGCACGGCCGCGCATTTTGATGGCGCGTCCGGCGCGTGAGGAATTGTAAATGACCGACAAGAGAATTGTGCTGACGACGGCAGGAACGCGCGAAGAGGCGGGAAAGATCGCGCGGGCGCTGGTGGAGCGGCGGCTGGCGGCGTGCGTGAACGTGGTCGCCATCGAATCGGTGTACCGCTGGACGGACAAGGTGGAAAATGCTCAGGAGTGGCTGCTGCTGGTGAAAACTACGGCGGGGGCATTCGACGATGTGGACACAGCCATCCGGGAACTGCATTCCTACGAGCTGCCGGAGTGTGTGGCGCTTCTGATTGAGGGCGGCAACGAAGAGTATTTGGAGTGGATCGGGGAGAACGTGGGGATCGAGTGATTCAGCGATCTGGCGAGTTGGTGATGGACTTCGCTCCCGCCCTGTTGGCGCGGCGATCGAGCAGCGCGTGCAGGTAGGTTTTGACGTTGGCTTGCAGGCGCGAGTGGTAGAGGACGTCGCGGAGAACCTGGGTGGGGAGCTTTTCCGCGATGGCGATGGCGCGTGCCAGCGGGGTCTTGTCATTGCGGAGCAGCGCGACCTGAACATCGCGGCGGAGCGACCACTTGGGATGGCGGCACACGGAGTGGACCAGCGGCACGGGCGCGTTGTCGCGCAGAAGAGCCTTCACAATCCAGGCCTCGGTCATGTAGGGATTCTCCAGCGCGGCGTGCATGACGCGCTCGTCGGGATCGGCGAGCAGAGCGGCGGCCACGCGGGTGGAGCCGCGCTTAGCCAGGGTAAGGCGCTCGCCGCCAGAGATGGAATCCCGGCGCGAGATCAGCGACTCCTCGATGTTCATCTTCAGGTCGGCGGCAATGCCGGGGGTGAGCACAATCTGCATCAGTTCGAAGGTGTAAAGGTGGCGCGCGATGGGCAGAGAAACATGCCGCGGGGTCCGCGGATGCGAAATCACGGCAACGACGACCTTGCGGTGCTTCATGACCGCGCCGTTCTTGGAGAGGTCAACGATCGCCTGGTACGGCAGGTCGCGACGAGCCAGCAGCGAAAGCGCCAACTCTTCGGTAAGGCGCGCACTGGCGGCGACACCGCACAGAACATCAAGCTGCTGACTACGGACAAGGTCGTCGAGCGGGCCGTGCGGCTCCGGGGTCCCGTGTGCTCCGTCGCCGGAACTGGTGGTCATCAACTGTTCCCCTCGATCTTGGCAGCCAAGCGGCGCGCCAACCACAACGCACCTTCAACCGGCTGGGTGATTTTGAAGCTGACGGCCGCTCGCGGATGCTCGGCGCGCAACTGTTTCCAAAAAGTCCAGCGCACGATGGGAGAGTGAGCGAACACCCCGCCGCCGATGGCGACGCGCACGGCATCGTCCTGCGGCCACAGGCGGCCGATGACCACGCCGGCCAGCCAAGCGAGTTCGTTGCCGGCGGCGGCGAGAAGTTGCTGCGCGATGTCATCGCCCCCGCTGGCCGCGGATTGAACCGTGGGAAACAAGCCCGCGAAATCCGGCGGCGGCGAACTGTTCGCTTTCTGCAGGAGTTGTTCGAGGGACTCGATGTTCCAGGCGTCGAAAATGCCGCGCAGAAGGGCCGTGGCCTCGAACGAGTCCAAGGCGCGCATGACCGCGGCGACAGCGTTGCGGCCAATCCAGTGGCCTGAGCCTTCGTCGGAGATGGCGGGGCCCCAACCGCCGGCGCGTCCGACTTCGCCCTGCCGATTCCGGCCGAAAGCAACCGAGCCGGTTCCAGAGATCGCGACCACGCCGGGCAGGCCGGCGAAAGCGGCTTCCATGGCGGTCACCATGTCGCCGACAACTTCAATGTCACCGGGCACAAGTTCGTGGATCATGGCAGCTATGGTTTCCTTCACCTGCGGGACGGATGCGCCAGCGATGCCCACGACGGCAGCTTCCACCATGCCGGGACGGAGGCGCGCAGCGTCACAGGCTTTGGTGATCGCCTGGTGAAGATTGGAGCGCGCTTCATGCTCACCGAGGCGAACCATGTTGCTACCACCGGCTGAGGCGGTGGCGAGCACACTGTTTTGGTCGCCCACGGCGCAGGTGGTCTGCGTGCCACCGCCGTCGATTCCCAGGTAGATGGCCATGAGGGCTCAATTTCTATCACGGTGGGCACGCGGCGGGGCGGGATTTTCCGGGTGCAAACCCGGGTTTTCCGCGATAATGAAGCGACTTCGAAACAAGTGGGGAACACCGCCGGACATAGCATGGGACTGGATCGGGTGGATCTGATCATCATCGCGGTGTACCTGGCGGGCATCACCGCTTTCGGCGTGAGCTTCCGCAAACGCCAGCGCTCGCTGCGCGACTACTTTCTCGCCGACCGCAACGTGCCGTGGTGGGCGATTTCACTCTCCATCGTGGCGGCGGAAACCAGCACGCTGACCATCATCAGCATTCCCGGGCTGGCGTATCGCAGCAATCTGACGTTCCTGCAACTTGTGATGGGCTACGTGGTGGGGCGCGTGATCATCAGCTTCCTCCTCATCCCGCACTATTTCCGGGGTGAGCTGTACACCGCGTACCAGTTGATGGAAAGGCGGTTCGGGGGCAAGCTGCGGTCACTGACCGCAAGCCTGTTCCTAATCACGCGGGCGGCGGCGGAAGGGGTGCGGGTATTCGCCGTCGCGATCGTGGTGCGGATCATGCTGGGCGCGGCGCTGCGCGGGTTCGGTGACTTCCAGCGCGACCTGATCGCCATCGGCATCGTGACCGCGCTAACCCTCATTTACACATTCGAAGGCGGAATGACGGCGGTGATCTGGACCGACGTGGTGCAGATGTTCATCTATGTGGGCGGAACGCTGGTCGGGTTTGCGACGCTGCTTCACCTGGTGCCGGGCGGGTGGTCAGGGGTGAGCACGGTTGCGGGCGCGGCGGGAAAGTTCCGCATACTCGACTTCTCGCCGGAGTTCTTCCAGGTGTACACCTTCTGGGCAGGATTGATCGGCGGCGCGTTTCTGACGACGGCCAGCCACGGCACCGATCAGTTGATCGTGCAGCGTCTGCTGGCGGCGCGCTCTGAAGGGCAGTCGAAGCTGGCGCTGATCGCCAGCGGCCTCGCGGTATTTTTTCAATTCGGTCTGTTTCTGCTGGTCGGCGTTTTGCTGTTCGTGCTGTATCACACCGCCGCGTCGGCCCCCGCATGGGCTTCTTACGACGAAATATTCCCCACGTTCATCGTGACACGAATGCCGCACGGAGTCTCGGGCCTGCTGATCGCGGCGATTCTGGCGGCGGCGATGAGCAACCTGAGCGCGGCGCTCAACTCGCTGTCCTCGAGCTCCATGGTTGACTTTTACCTGCGGCGGCGTCCGGAGACGGGCGAGCGCGAGCGCTTGCGCCTGTCGCGAATTTCCACCCTGCTGTGGGCGGTGGTGCTGTTCGGGCTGGCGCTGCTTTCGCGCAATATCAAGGTCGTGGTGGAGGTCGGGCTGGCGATCGCATCGGTGGCGTACGGCGCGCTGCTCGGCGTCTTCGTGCTGGGCGTACTCACGAAAAAAGCCAACGAACGCGGCGCCATGGTGGGTTTCTTCTGCGGATTCGTCTTCAATCTTTATCTCTGGCAGGAGCAGCAGCTGTGGGGGGCCATTTCGCGCCGGACTGGCTTCTCGCTGGCGCTTCCGCACGGAGGAGTGCCCTTCACCTGGTACGTGGCCCTGGGTTGCGGGCTGACGTTTGCGATCGGGTACGCTGCCAGCCTGCTGTACGCGCGCCATCCAGTCAACGAGATGTCGACCAGCAGCCGAGGACGCGATGGCTGAGACGCGGCCGCCCGCCACAGCCCGCGAACTGGCGCGCGACCTGACGGTGAGGCACGCCTCGGCCGTCGTGGTGGGCACGATCATCGGCACCGGAATTTTCCTGGTACCGACGGAGATGATGCAGGCGGTCGGCTCGGCCAAGCTGGTGTACCTGGCGTGGGTGGTGGGCGGGGCGCTGTCGTTCCTGGGCGCGCTCACCTATGCCGAGCTGGGCGCGATGAAGCCGGAAGCGGGCGGCGAGTACGTTTACCTGCGCGATGGATACGGGCCGCTGGCGGGATTTGTGTACGCGTGGTCCACGCTGCTGATTGCGAAGCCGGGGTCCATTGCGACGATCGCCACCGGAATGGCACGCATCTTGGGCGGGTTCCCGGCGTTTCGAGGATTGCCGCGGACCGCGGTCGCGTCGCCGCTCACCATCACCTACGCGCAACTGCTGGCGATGGCGCTGGTGATCTTCATCTCGTTCATCAACCACATCGGAGTGAAGCGCGCCGGCGAGTTCCAGTTGTTCTTTACGCTGCTAAAAGTGGGACTGGTGTTGACGGTGATCGTGGTCGCGTTCACCTACGGCGGCGGGCGGGCAGCGAACTACGCGACAAGGTTCCAAGGCGCGAAGGGCGGAATGATTGGGTTCATGATCGCGATGCTGGCGTCGCTGTGGGCTTACGACGGCTGGAACAACCTGAACATGGTGGCAGGCGAGATTCGCCGTCCGGAGCGCAGCATTCCGATGGCGCTGATTGGCGGGGTCGGAATCGTGGCTGCGCTGTACATGCTGATGAACGCGGCGCTGCAATACGTGATGCCGGCGGCGGGAATCGCGGCCACGGGCAGTCCCGCGGCAGACGCGATGCGGATTGTGCTGGGAGCGGGCGCGGCGTCGATTTTCACGCTGGTGATGGGCTTCCAGATGCTGGCCACGCTGAACGGCGCGGTGCTGAGCGGAGCGCGCGTGCCCTTCGCGGCAGCGCAAGATGGATACTTCATCGCGGCGCTGGCGCGGGTGCATCCGCGCTACCGCACGCCGTCGGCAGCCATCGTATTTCAGGCGGCGCTGGCCATCGTCCTGGTCCTGGCGGTGGGAAAGTTTCAGGCGCTGTTCTCGATCACCCTGTTCGCCGAGTGGCTGTTCTACATGCTGACCACCAGCACGGTGTTTGTTTTCCGGTGGCGCGAGCCGGATGCGCCGCGGCCCTATCGCGTGTGGGGATATCCGGTGGCGCCGGCGGTGTTTATCGCAGCCTCGGCGGTGCTGCTGTCTTACACGTTCGCGTCGAATGTGAAGAATTCGCTGCTGGGTTGTCTGGTCATGTTGGCGGGAATTCCGGTGTACCTGGTGTTCAGCCGGAAACGACGGACGACCAGCAGATGATCGGTGTCATGAGGGGCCTGCGGCCAAGCCGCGCGCGTTGCGTCCTAGTCGAAGGAATGCACACAGGGCCGCGGTCAAATAGAATCCCGTCGCCACCAGCAGAAGAGCGTTCATGCCGGTGACGAACGACAGGTTCTGCGCCAAACCGCCGGCCACTGCGCCCACGATATTCGCCCCAAACGCTGCCGACTTGCACTCGGACTTCTCGAACGTGCGAGTGAAGATAATCCCGGCAAAAAACAGCGGCAGCGCATAGCTGCAACTCAGGACTATACCGCTGGTCCGGGCCGACCATGGCATTAGGTGCCACGGCACAAGGTAGTCGGCGATCAGCGCCGCGACCAGCAGGGCGTAATACCGCCGCAGGTCGGTCGGCCTGCGGCGGCTAACGTACAAGTTGGCGAGCACCAAGACCACAAGTATGGCGGTGAGTGCCATGCAGTTCACCAGCCAGGTGGTGCCAAAGTACAACGCCAGCCGGCTGACCATGTGAGTTTCCAGCAGCAGAAATCCTGCCCCGAGAAAGAACAGGGTCCAACTCGAGCTGCTGTTGTTGAAGGATCTGCCGGCCAGCCCGACCGACAGCGTCAGCAGGATCAAGGCAACGGTCAGGTAGGTGCGAGGAATGGCGTGGCTACGGTTATAAACGTAGGGCCAATCGTCGGTGGTGAGCGGCGGCGCTCCGGCCGTGGTCAAAGGAAAGGACGGCGGGCGTTGAGCGACGAAGCTCGCCAACTCTGGTTGGGCAGCGCGTTCCCACAGGTCGGGACTGTTGGAAGCGATGAATACGGTGGCGCGAGCCAACACGCCAACCTCCGGACAGAAGAAAGTGACCGGCGCCCTGCCGAAAACACGGTCCAGCAGAGCGTAGAACCGTTGTCCCATCCACGTCCATGGCGGACGCACTTCAAATTTCAGCACCAGGATTCCACCGGGATTGAGCAGGCGGCGGGCTTGGGCGAAGGCCTCCTCGGTGTAGACGTAGTTATCCACGCGCATGTTGCTGTAGCCGGAGAATTCGGTGTGCGAATCGAGCAGCCCGAAGATAATCACGTCGTACTTGTCGCGACTTTCGCGCAGAAAATTGCGGGCGTCGTTGATGACGCCGGTAACCTTGACGGAACTGTACGGATGTTCGGGATGCAGTTGCCTTCCCAGCCGGTAAATAAGGGGATCGATCTCGACTGCATCCACGTGTAACGCGCCATGGCGCAGCGCGGCGGCGGCGTCGTTGCCTGCCCCCGCTCCCACCACCAGGACCCGATCGCGGTGCGCGGCAAATCGAAAAGCGGCGTCATAGGAACTGTTGGTCACCGCCGCTGCATACGCCGGAAATTGCGCCCGCAGTTCCGGACCGGCGTCCGCGATCTGCATGTAGGAGGAATTGTTCACCTGAATGAGGTACTGCGTGCCGGACAGCCGCAGCAACGAAAGTTTCTGGTAGGGCGACCAGAAGGTATTCGGGAGACCCAGCACCACCACCATGATCAGAGCCGGCACCATGATCAGGAATCCGCCAATCAAGGTGAGCCGGCTATGGTCCACCAGCAGCATCAAAACCACCGCGGCAAGAAACCAATACACCGGCGGCAGCCAGAAAAGCGCCAAAGCGGGCAACAGCCACAATCCCACGATGCTGCCGCCGAGATTGGCCGAGTACGCCGCAATACTGTTGCTGCACGCGTCCAGGCGAGAGCCAACCCACTGTCCGAGAGGCACCATGGCCAGGACCAGAAGAGCCAGCAGCACCGTCATCACCAGCACGGCAAGCGCCGACATTAGCGGAAGCATGGGCACCGAATAGGGATGGTTGAAGCCCCACAACGCCGCGTCCGGACTCATCGCCAACAGGTTGGAAATTTCTTGCAGCAGCAGCGACCAGTGCCGCTCCGGCAGGTTAACCAGCAGCAGCAGACACGCTATGGCAATCAGCGTCGGCAAAAGAGTAACGCGGCGCGCGCTGCGGTAACATCCCACGCCGAAGCCAAGGAAGCAGGCGATCAGCGATAGGTTTTGCACGAACGCGAAGACGCGCACTTCGGTGCTGATCCAACGAATGAGGACAATTTCGAGGAATAGCGCCGCCATGCTGGCCAGCGCCAGGGAAAGCAGCGGCGAACCGCCGGTCGCTCCCGCAGGTTTGGTTGACGATTGGTCCACGATTGGCCGTCGGCTCCCGTTATCCCTACTTGCTCGGGATGAAGGTTAGTGTTGCTTTTCTTAGCAACGCAGTCAACCGGGGAATTAGCTTGCTCCTGAACACCAAGTACACCGGAATTGCCGCGAGGATGACCAGACATAACCGCGACCGATGCGCACGGATGCCAATCAGAATCGGACATTACCCACGGAAGTTCTAAGGCTGATTTTCGCTTGCCCTGCCCAGGTATTGGCAGTAATTTGCGCGTTGGACGGAACTATGGCGAAGCCACACTCGGAAAAGCGGTCAAGACAGCGAGTCAGGACGGACGACACGATAGCGGTCAAGGTGCTGAACGGGGCAATCAAGGACGCGCAGGCGCAGCTGCATGACGTCAGCATGCGCGGGGTGTTCCTGTACCTGCAAAACAGGGTCGCCGAGGGCTCGACGCTGGAAATGGTGTTGCCTCTGCCGCAGGGCATCATGCCCGGCCAGGAAGATTGGATCCGCTGCAAGTGCCGCGTGCTGCGGGTGGAGAACAAAGGCGGCACCGAATACGGCGTCGCCGCCTTGATCGAAGAATTCGAGCCCCTGGACGCGGCGAAGTTTCCGCAAGCGTAGGAACAGTTTCGAGTTTCAGTTTCAGTTACGCCACGGTGACACTGCGCAACTGCCGCACGCGGTCATAGACCTTCACATACTCTCTGGCTGAGGCGGTCCAGGAGAAATCCCTGTTCATGCCGTTGCGCATCAGGGCGCGCCAGTTTCCCTGATCGCGATATGCCTGCAGGGCCATGCGGATGGTAGCCAGCAGCGCTTCCCCGCTGTACTCGCTGAACTTGAAGCCGGTTCCCTTGCGAGCGTGCGGGTCCCAGTTCTCGATGGTGTCGTCCAAGCCGCCGGTGGCCCGCACCACCGGCACGGTGCCGTATTTCAGGCTGTAGATCTGGTTGAGACCGCAGGGCTCGTAGCGCGAAGGCATGAGGAACATGTCGGCGCCGGCCTCGATCTTGTGCGCGATCTTGTTGTCGTAGGCGATCTTGACCGCGAACTTCTGCGGGAACAGCTTATTGAGGCGGCGGAAGAGCTCCTCGTACTCCTTGTCGCCGGCACCGAGGGCGACCACGATCATCTCCTCGCGAGCCAGACGGTCCGCCACCTGCGCGATCAGGTCAAATCCCTTCTGCGCCGCGAAGCGCGAGACGATGCCAATAACCGGCAGCTCGGGATCGGCGTTGGTCACACCGAATTCGGCGAGGAGATCCTGCCTGCATTTGGCTCGGCCGCTCAGGTCGGTGGGTGAGTAGTGGGCGGCGATGAACTTGTCCGTCTGCGGATTCCACTCGTTGTAATCCACGCCGTTCAGAATGCCGGTGACCGACCCGGAGCGCGCGCGTAGCACCCCTTCCAAGCCGAATCCATATTCGGCGGTTTGGATCTCCTGGCTATATTTCTTGCTGACCGTGGTAATGAAATCGGAAAAGACGAGGGCGCCCTTCAGGAAATTGAGCTTGCCGTAAAATTCCAGCTTATCAATGGTGAACAAGTCCCAGGGAAGCATCAGCAGGGGCAGGGTGTCGGGCGGGAACAGGCCCTGGTACCCGATGTTGTGGATGGTGAACACGGAGCCGACGTCGCGCAGCGCCGGGTCTTCGGCATAAACGCTGCGCAGCAGGATGGGAACCAGAGCCGATTGCCAGTCGTGACAGTGGAAGACGTCGGGCACGCCGAGGACCTTGCAGCCCTCGAGCACGGCGCGGGAGTAGAGGGCGAAGCGCTCGGCGTTGTCGCGGTAATCACCCAGGGGTGTGCCGTAGAGGGCATCGCGGTCGAAGTAGGGCGGGTAGTCGATAAAGTAGAATTTGACTCCGGAATGGGTGCCGCCATCGACGACCGAGGCGAAGCGGTAGTGGTCGTCGAAGGGGACCGTGATGCTGCGGATCACGGTTTTGGCGTCAGTCAGCTTGGTCTGCTTGTATTTGGGAAGGTAGACGGTGACGTTGTGGCCGAGAGCGGCCAAGGCGGAAGGCAGCGCCCCGACCACGTCGGCCAGGCCGCCCGTCTTGGAAAACGGGACACACTCGGATGCCGCATATACGATGTTCATGCTGGGTAACCCTCCGGGGTGGAACGCTTTTGGTGGAACCCGACCCGGTCGCCGGCCGAGGAGTGAAAGGCAAAGTCTAAATGGCAAGTCGAAACAGGGTCAATGCCGAGGCTGGAGAAGTCAGTCGCAGCAGCCGTCCGCCCAAGCTGGGACAGAACTTCCTGGCCGATCGCGGCACGGCGGAGAAGATCGTGGCGGCGCTGGGCGATGTGAGCCGCGAAACCGTGATTGAGATCGGGCCGGGCAAGGGTGTGCTGACCAGCCTGCTGGCGGCGGGCGCGGGCAAGCTGATCGCGATTGAACTGGATCGCGTGCTGGCGGCGCAGTTGCGCATGAAATACGCGCCACGACCGAAGGTGGAAATCATCGAAGGCGATATCCTGAAGATTGACCTGGGCACGGTGCTCGGCCCCAGGCCGGGCGCGCTGGCTGGGTTGGCGCCCGCGCCGCTGCGCAAGGTGCAGGTGATCGGAAATATTCCCTACTACATCACGTCGGACATTCTGTTGCGGCTGTTCAGCTATCAGGCGCACTTCGACAAGATCGTGGTCATGGTGCAGAAGGAAGTGGCCGACAGGATTGCGGCCAAGCCGGGCGGCAAGGAGTACGGACTGCTGTCGGCGACGGCGCAGCTATACGCCGAGGTCGAGAGGCTGTTCACGGTGCCGCCGGAAGCGTTCGCACCGCCGCCGAAGGTACACTCGGCGGTGGTGCGGCTGACGGTGGCGCCGCAATTCGAACGGCTGAAAGTGCCGGAGCGAGAGTTCATTGATTTCCTGAAGCTATCGTTCGGGCAGAAGCGCAAGACGCTGGTCAACAATTTGAAGCCGGGTTACGGCGCCGAACCGGTCAAGGCGGCGCTGAAGAAAGCGGGCGTGCGTGCCGATGCCCGCAGTGAAACCCTGTCCCTGGAAAAAGCGGCGGCAGTGTTTCGGATGTTGCGCGGAAACGAGAAATCGTATGACGATTAAGCCGTGGAGGATTAAGCAAAATGGTTAATTTTTCTGAGGGTCAGTTTATGGGACAGCCAAGTCCTATCACTGATGAAGATCTGGCAACTGTGGCACTATTTCTCCATCGTGCCAATTCATTTCAAGCGCTGCTCGAACGCGAAGCTGGTGTTCTTGAGAAAGTCACCCCAAGGGAAAAGGGCGAGACAGGTGACGGCAACGAGGCAGGGACAAGAGGGTATTTGACGAGAGTCTCAAGTAAGAGTGAATTCAAGGAAGCCATCGAAAAATTTGAAGCAGATGAAGGTCCGTTGTGGGGAAGAGATACGATAGCGCATACCCCC
>JAIQFT010000034.1 GCA_020073185.1 Terriglobia bacterium | reverse complement strand
GCGCAATCGAGACAGCATCCAACGGGAGAATCGAGGTTTCGCGGGGCCAACCTGCTTTGGGCGAAGGCGGGAGAGGAAGATTATGTCTCCCGTTTTCAATGACGCTGAACCGTGGTCTCAGCTAATTTGGACAGTAGTGTTCGAAGACATTCGCAAGTGCCGACTGAACCGCCCTCCCGGATCAGATCCGCCTAAACCGTGTGCAATCCCTGATTCCTATTCCCCTGCGGGCGGACCAAAGCCGCGTGGCCCATCCATGCGGCCCATGCCCCGTTGACTCCGCAACTGCTTCCACTGATCCACGGTAAGCACTTGCCGGATCGCCAGCAGCATCTGTGCATTCGACTTTTCCAGATTGGCCCGTGCCTGCGCGATCTTATCGATCTGCGCCGTCACCTGGGCCTCATTGGGATGCTCCGCTTCCACAAGTGGCTCCAGGGTAGCTTCCTGCTTGGCAACGGAGGCGTGCAAGTCTATCAATTGCATGCGATGGTCTTGGAAGATCTTTTCGATCTTCTGCACCTGTGTGTCGTTGAGCCCAAGTTTCTGCACCAGAGCGGAATTCGTCCACCACTTGCCCATCGGCCCGCGGCCCATGCCCGGCCGCGGACCCATCCCCCGGCCCATGCCCGGCCCGCTGGGACCCATCCCCTGGCCCCGCATCGGGCCTCCCATGCGCGCTCCGGCCCCTGGTCCCTGCCCGGCGCACGGTCCGGAGCCCATTTGCGCAACCGCCATTCCTGCGAGGGCGACAACAACAACCATCAAAACGACGAATATATGTTTCATTGGTCCTGCTCCTTATGAGTTGCGTTGTTACTAGAAAATGTGCCACCTGTGGCAAGCGCGCTGTCCCGTTCCTCGGCGAGAAGCGCCGCCGGCGCAAGCGCAATCGGGTACTCGCGCGCCGCGTCATTCTCGACTTGCTGCAAAAGAACATCATCCGCCGAATTGCTGGTTACGGCTTGCTGTTGCGGACGCAGGACTTGCGTCACCAGGAACGCCCCGCAGAGCACCAGTATCATGGTTGCGGCATAGGCCCAGCGCAACGCCGGCCCATAACGACGCGCTCGTAAGCGGTCCTGGATCGCCAGCGCCTGCTTAGTCCAGAAGATCTGGCCGCGATCAGTTTCGGAAACGATCGTGTCGCGATAATCGCTGATGGAACGATCAAGCTCCTCGATTGAGGCGCGACAGGCATCGCAGTGAGTTAAATGGTGTGCTGCTTCGGAATCATGATCACCAAGCATCCACTGCGCGAGTTGTTCATCGTTCAAGTGAGCAGTCATGGCTGCTGGCGCTCCTTCGTTCTCCGGCGGATGGCCGCGAGGGCGCGGGACAAGTGGCTCTTCACCGTCCCTGGGCGCAAGCCAGTCGCCTCGGTAATCTGTTCAATGCTCATGTCGTCCACGAATCGCAGGGTGAACACAGCGCGCTGCTGGCCCGACAAGCTCTCCACATCCGACCACACAGAAGCCAGTTGCTCGCGTGCCGCAAGCGTGCGCTCCGGCGATGCCCCCGGGTCGGCTACCTCTCCCATTGCTTCCGGCTCCGCATTCCACGCAAAAAGCCTGCGCCAGAACTGCGAACGCCGGTTCCGGCTGTAGTCCCTGGCCAGATTCATGGCGATCCGCATCACCCATGTTCGCACGCTGCACTCGCCCCGAAACCGCCCGTGATTTTCGAAAACTTTCATGAAGCAATCTTGCGTGAGGGTGTCGGCAGCCTCCTCGTCATGGAGCATGACTAACAACAAGCGATACACTCGCTGCTGCTCATTGCGAACCAGTGCATCGAAATCCTCCAACTCCGACGAGGCGCGCGTGCCTATGCCACGCGCCGCTCCGGCTGCGGCGATTACCGTTGCTTGTTCCATGCCGTCACTCATATAGACGATTTCCTGAGCTGGCGGTTTACACACGCAAAAAACTCTGTCGCCAGCCTTGCCCTTGGGAATGAATCGCAAGCCGCGTTCCTACAGCGTGTCCGCCAGCGCGCGCAGGGAAGCCCACCGCCGCTGCAAGTACAAATGCAATTCGAGCAGCTTTGTTACGGCACTTTCCGAAACGCCTCAGCGTTCTCTGCCAATTCATCCGACGCCGCGGGCGATGGCGGACGCGTTCCAGAAGAAAATGCAAAGCGAGCAACGCGACCGCCGTGGGGCCCGTCGCAAGCAGTTGGCCCGCAAGCAGCCGGAGCGCGTTGTCGTAGTTGCGCCGACACTGGATTCCAGGGCGGTTGGCACGATGCAGTGAGGTACTCAGGACTTCGGGACCCCGCCGAGAAAACTTCGGGGATTTTGCGGGACCCTAGGCTACTGAGCGTTACTTCTGGTTAGGCGATGGGGCAAAAAGCAAGAAAAGGCCTCAAGTGCGCGAAAACACTGAGCTTGCCAGGGGATAAGGTGGTGAGCGCGGAAGGAACCGAATCCGCAAAGAAACGTAGTTTCAACAACATACAGAGCGGCAGATGGCACGCAAGTCCCTAAGAAGCACTCTTAATCTCGTTAGTAGTACGCAAATAGCACGCACAATTTAGGAACGAGCGCGATTTGATCTCCTCGTGGAAGGCGGCGGTTTGCTAAAGCGACCTGCCCTGTTCGTTCTCACTGACTTACACGTTTTTTGTTAGCGTTAGCCCATCTTCATTTGCACTGAAATCCCTCATTTGCAGCGCAGAGTCCAGCAACAGTCCAGCAGTCCAAATGCGCGCGTTCGCGTCATTCCGTCATTCTTCGCTCAAGCTCACCAACCTTTGGAGCACACCGGCTTCGAGTCGCAAGCAGGCCGGGAAGGAGGGACTTGTGAACGACAAACTAAAACAGCTCGTCGAGGAGCTCGGCACGGCCATCAATGCCTCGCTCGGCGAATCGGAACAGATTGCCGAGGTGATCGCTGAGATCAAGCGCGGCGGTTACGACGTGTTCCTGGTCCTTAACGCCACCATCGCAGTCAAGAAGCGCGAGCGAGAGCCGGTCACCTTGCCGGCTCGGACCGGCGGCGCCATCGAGTCCAGGTTCAACCGCGAAGACATCAACTTTCTCAAGTCTCTGCACATCTGCGTGACTCGATGAGCGGAAGATGCGCGATTCAATGATGGTGACTTGGTTGAGTACTGCGCGATCACCTTGTGCGTGGCCACTTCGCGATTCGAGTGGCGGCTTATGATGCGGCGAACTGAACTATCCGCTCCGGCAGCCAATCGCGCAGCGAGGCACCCAAATAGAACCGGGGCAGAAGCAGGTCATCATCCCGTCTCACAATCCCCTCCGCAACCGCGACGGATGCCAGCGGCGTGTTCGGGTAGATTCGCATTCCCACCGTAATCTTCAGGGAATCAAGATGCAGCGACTCGGCAAATGCCAGGCTCTCCTCGACGGTAGCTTTTGTCTCACCTGGACCACCCAGCAACAGAAAACCGATCCTGTTGATGCCCACGTCGGCAAGCATCTCGGAGATGGTTTGGACTTCAATACGATTGAAGCGCTTGTTCAGCTTTCGCAAGATTGATTCCGAGCCGCTTTCGAATCCCAGGCTCACTTGCGTGCAACCTGCCTTGGCCATCAACTGCACTAATTCGAGGTCGACCCACCTCGGGTAAATAATGGCCCACCAATCGAGGTCCAGTCCTGACTCGATCAACTGTCGACAAAGGCTTTTGGCATAGGACGGCGGGAGATTGAAAGTGTTATCCACAAAATGGAAATTCCGAAATCCTCGTGCGCACATCGCCGCTATCCAAGCGACCACGAATTCCGGTGATCTCTTTCGCAGCGGTTTCCCTTCAATGGCACTGGTGGAGCAATAGATACAATCCAGCGGGCAGCCGCGCCGGCTCTGCACGGGAACTCGCGTGCTCGTATGGGTGGAGGTCAACCACAGGTGAGGCTCCGGCAAAGGCAGGGCGTCCAAATCTTCAACATAGCTGCGTGCTGTGGCCGCACGATTCGGTAGATATACCCCGGGAGGAGCCGCTGTTCGATGGCCTATCTTCAGCCATGACAGAAGGGCAGGGAAAGCGATCTCGCCCTCGCCCTGAATTCCGATGTCAGCGCCTAAGAATGCCAAAGCACTTTCAGGAAAGATGCTGTAGCCGGCGCCACCCAAGACGACGGCAGCGCGCGAAACCCTCAGACAAAGCGCCACCAATTCCTTGAAAGGCGCGAGCAAGAAGTGCGCGCACTGCATGTTCTGGTCGTCAATGTTTCTGACCGAGATGCCTATGACCTCGGGCTGCTGTGGCGAGATCGCATTCTCGATCGCTGCTTCCCAAGTCGCCCTGGACGCCAGCGCCAATAACCGTACCTCATGCCCAGCCTGCTCCGTCGCGGCGGCAACGCATGCCAAGCCCAACGGCAAGGGCGTTTCCAAAGCGACGTTTACGTCATTGCTCGATATGAGCAGCACCCTCACGATTACTCCCTCCACCGAGGCGGAACAGGCCTTCAACAAGGCGCGCAACACCCGTTCGTGTATGCCTAAGCTTGGCATGATTTCGGAAACGTGTCGCAGCCTGGCAGTGCGAATGCGACAATACCGTTCCGTTTTGGTACACGAGGGCCGCAACGTGGGCGTGGGCCGAGTCTCGCACTGGCACTGGCGTCGTAGCGGAAGGGCTCCTGAAGGCGTATCTTTTGGAAAGATAGCGAGCTGTAGGGATCCGCGCGAGCAATTGCCGTACCTGCGGTACCCGCGGTTCAGAAGGGCTCTGAGAGCGGAGCGAATCGATCCGGACCGGAGGGTATGTTGTGGTGAATTGCGGCGTAAGTCAACCTTCCCCTTGAATGACGGGCCACTCTGAACCTACCTTTGCGCCACCACTTCGCTTTCCTAGTGGTTCCTAGTAGCGGCCACTTACGGGCGGGCCCATCCGACAAAGAGCTTGAAGAGCCAGCCGAAGACAAAGGCAAAGTCGTCCTTCGTGGCGTTGCTCCCCATCTCTCCCGGCTGTTGCTGCGCTGTGAGGATGCGCGCCGCCCGTGCAAGACCTTTTTGAATACGTGATGGAAACTCCCTGGGTCGCTACTTGCTCCCGACGATGATCCCATATCCGAGGAATGGGCTGCGACAGATCCTCACGGAACGCAGCACTCGAAGCAGTCCTCTGACGCCCCACCGGCGAACCACAGCCCAGGACAATTTCAGACGCTGCAAGAAGCTCACCTGGCTGCGGACTTGTTCCAGACTCGGCAGAAGCAGAGCAGAACGGTCATCGACGACCACGTCGCGAAAGCCCGCCTGTTCAAAACACTGCTTCCAGCCCGCCAGCGTTTCGGGGCGCTCATTCTCCAGTTCGACAAGCGCGGCCCTCAGGCGCGCGGAAGCACCTTCCTTCCAGCAAAGATCGTGGATCCCCGCATATCCTCCCGGCTTTAGCACACGATACATCTCCTTCAATGCGCTCTGTTTGTTGAGCGCGCACATCGTACATTCGCAGATTACCGCGTCAAAGCTCCCGTCATTGGCAGGCAACGCATGGGCATCGCCCAGCCGGAACTCGATGGCCAGCCCGCATTCAGAGGCCTTTTTGCGGGCACGTTCCAGCATGTGCTCCGATGAATCGATTCCGATGACGGAACAGCCAAATTGTTTCGCGATGAGGCAAGCTGTCGCCCCGGCTCCCGAGGCGACGTCCATCACGTTGCTGCCCCTGTGCACACGGCAGCGCTCGGCAAGCTCCAGCGTCAGGCCTGGTCCACCAGGATGGAATGATTCAACTCCGATGTCATAGTTTTCAATCAAAGCCTCCAGCGAGGCTTTGGCGGGCTTCGACGAGGCTGCCTGATTCATGGCTCACGTCCGATTGTTCTTACTTTTCTGGCGCGACACCAAGAAGCACGCGCCTTTCCCGCGCATTATCCTCCACTTGCGGCACGGGTTCAAACCATAGCAGTCCTGCCCGGACTGTCCTTATTGGGCGAGACCAATGCCGGACGTAGTAGGTGTGCTCAGACCCGGTCAATAGGTAGCGTCGCGTCTTGGCCGGTGCGGACGGATCGGAGCACTTGGTCGTATGACGAGATAACCGGCAGTAATCCGCCCTAGACGAAGGAACGAAGACTTGCCGCCTGAGAATTTGCTGATCAAGTGGCGAAGTCACGCTGGCTGCGGATTCAATGTGTCAACCATGTGTTTGCTCTTACAACTACTGTTCACTCAGCTCCTGACCTTGGTCAAACGCGAAAAGCGTGACATTCCCTGTGCTGCGGCGGACAAGAATACGGCTGACCACCCAAGATGACATCCGCACTGAGGAATTTTCCGGTTACTAAGCCATGGCAAGCGGCAGGCTCTACCCAGGCACTGGATGAGCTGTGCATCAATAGGCTTCGGTTCCTGGGCGTGGATGCGGTGGAGCAGGCACATTCGGGACATCCCGGGCTGCCGTTGGGGGCGGCGCCGATGGCGTACGCGCTGTGGACGCGTGTCACCAGGCCGGCGACCGCACGATGAAAACGGTAGCTGCCGGGGGGAGAAATAAGCAGCAAAACAGCGTCATGGTCGCGCCCGTTGTGAATCCTATCGAGGAAGAAATGCGAGTGGAGTGCACGCCGGAGCCGTGCGTCACCGTCATCTTCGGTGCTTCCGGCGATCTCACGCGGCGCAAGCTGATGCCGGCGCTCTGCAACTCGGCAGCCATTGCCCAGAACGAAGTCGAAAAGTTCGTGGTACGCGGTCACTACGGCCCTGGCTGGGTGGACGGACACGAGGTGGCTGGATATCGCTCTGAACCAGGCGTGGGCCCGGAATCGCAGACCGAAACTTTTGTCGCCATGAAGGTCTACCTGGACAACTGGCGTTGGGCCGGAGTGCCGTTCTATTTGCGGGCGGGAAAGCGCATGCCGAAGCGGACCACGGAGATCGCGATCCAGTTCAAGCAGGCGCCGCTGCGATTGTTTGAACGCTGCTCTCCCGATGGAATCGAGCCCAACCTCTTGGTAGTGCGCATCCAACCGGACGAAGGCATATCGCTGAAATTTGGCGCCAAGGTGCCCGGCCCGGCAGTGCACGTGTGCCCCGTTAGCATGGACTTCCGCTACGCGACCTTATTCGGCGTTGCGGCGGCGCCGGCCTACGAACGCTTGCTGTTGGACTGCAGGTTGGGGGATCCAACCTTGTTCGCGCGCAGCGACGCGGTGGAAGCGGCATGGTCGTTGGTCACCCCCATCCTGCGGGCCTGGGAAAGCGGTTCTTCCGCGCAATTTCCGAATTATGCCGCAGGAACGTGGGGACCGTCCGAAGCTGACCGGTTCTTGGAGGGGGGCGAGTGGAGTGCTCTGTAGCGCGGATTGGACGATCAAATTCGATTCCGGCAGGCGCAAGCAGCATCGAGCGATGGCACGCATTTTTCGATGGCCCGCCGTTACCGTCAAAGGGCCTGCTGGCGATGGTTTTGGAACAGCACTCATGCCCCCAGTTTCAGTTACTTACCCGCTCACGTTGTCACGGCAGTGACGTTAGTTTGCGGTGAATCTCCGAAGGAGCTTGGTTCGCCCAAGCCGCCGGTGGTTTGCGGCTGATTACATCGTCTAGCGATATAATGGTGAGGGTGACTAGAGCTCTGGAGTCTCGGATACAATCATGGTTTGGCTGCGCTGGAAACACCCCCTGAAGCTCGTATGACCACGCAAGCATCGGGCGCGCGGCATCTCGCCCTGGGCACCATCTCGTTCGCGATCTGCTTCGCGGCGTGGGGACTGATCGCCGCCTTCGCGCCGATGTTCCGGCAGCAATTGCACCTGACCGCCTCGCAGACGGCGCTGCTGGTGGCGGTACCGGTGCTGTTGGGATCCCTAGCGCGCATTCCCATGGGCATGCTCACCGACCGCTTCGGCGGCCGGATTACGTTCGCTCTGCTGATTGCCTTCGTGGTTCTCCCACTGCTAGCGGTACCGAAAGCGAGCGGACTGCACCAACTCCTGGCAGTGGCGTTCTTCCTGGGGATGGCGGGATCGTCGTTCGCGATCGGCGTGGGTTACGTCTCGCGCTGGTACACGATGGAGCGCCAGGGCAGCGCGCTGGGCGTGTACGGGCTGGGAAACATAGGGCAGTCGGCGGCGGTATTTCTCGGCCCGGTTGTCGCTCTTAGATTCGGTTTCGCCAGTGTGTATCGCGGGATGGCGACTCTCTGTGCGGTCTGGGCAATCATCTTCTTTATATTCGCGCGTAACGCACCGGTCACCGTTCACCCGAAATCTGTCGGGGACATGCTGCGCGTACTTGCCCGCGAACGGCTCTCCTGGGCGCTGGCGGCGTTCTACTTCCTGACCTTCGGCGGGTTCGTCGCGTTTTCCATCTATCTGCCGACTCTGCTCAAGGACGATTACGGTCTCAAGCCGGCCGACGCCGGCTTTCGCACAGCGGGCTTCGTCGTGCTGGCGACACTGATGCGCCCGATCGGCGGCTGGCTCTCCGACAAGATCGGCGGCGCACGCGTGCTGAGCGGCGTATTTTTCGCCATTGCCCTGTTCGCTCTTCTACTGGGATGGAAGTCCATTGTGCCCTTCACCGTCGGCGCTTTAGGATGCGCCGCCCTGCTGGGTATGGGCAACGGCGCCGTTTTCCAACTGGTGCCGCGTTACTTCCCGACCGAGCGCGCCACCGTCACCGGCCTGGTGGGAGCGATGGGCGGCATGGGCGGATTCTTTCCGCCGCTGCTGCTCGGCGTGTTCCGCGATCGCGTCGGCGCGATCTGGCCGGGGTTCGTCCTGCTCTCAACCACCGCGCTGCTGATGTGGTGGATCAACCGAATCGTCTTCGTGCCGAGGCAGGAGTCGCTGGAGGCGGTGCTTCCCGCAGACCTGCGCCGTACGACCGATTCCATCCGTGCCGGCGCGTGGGCTACCACCTGGACTGCGCTGCTGGTGGCTGCCATCGTGGTCGGCTCACGTAACCTGGCTAACTTCGATCCAGCGCTGGTTGTGTACACCTTCGCCGTGATCTTTGCGGCCTGGGGCGTGACCTACCACTACCACGTCTGGATCCAGAAGCCCCCGACCAAAATTTACTGGCGGCGCGGCTGGCAACTGTTCTGGAAAGAGGGGCCGATACGCAGCCTGGCGCGCGTGCTCGGCACCGCGGGAACGCACATCCTGGCGCAAGCGTTCATTCAGAGGCGATCGCGGCTGCGCTGGTGCATGCACCAGTTCATCTTCTGGGGATGCATGCTTGCGGTCCTTATCACCTTCCCGCTGGTGTTCGGCTGGATCCACTTCACCACGCCGCTTAACGACCAGATGACCTACGTCGTTCACGTCTTCGGCTTCGACGTTGGACGCCTGCCGGTGCACTCGGCCGCCGCGGAAATCATGTACCACGGCCTCGACATTGCGGCGTTGCTGGTGCTGGCGGGCATCGCGCTCTCGCTCTGGCGGCGACTTCGCGACGAAGGTGCCCAAGCCGTGCAGACGGTGATGATGGATTTTTTTCCTCTCATCCTGCTGTTTGCAATCTCCGTTACCGGGCTGGCGCTGACGGTCTCGCAGATCTGGCTGGGCGGAGCCTCCTACAGTTTCCTCGCGATCCTGCACGCCATCACCGTGATCGCCGGCCTGCTCTACCTGCCGTTCGGCAAGTTCTTCCATATCTTCCAGCGGCCTGCGCAGCTCGGCGTGAAACTGTACCAGCAGGCGGGTGAACAAGGGGAAGGCGCGAAGTGCGCCCGCTGCGGTGAGCGTTTCGCGTCGCGCATGCATATCGACGATCTCAAGCAGGTGCTTCCCCAGCTCGGCTTCGATTACACGATTGAGGGCCCGGCCGGCAATTGGCAGGAGCTGTGCCCGGCCTGCAAACGGAAGGCGCTCTCGTCGGCGCAAATACGGCTCCAGGAGGAAGCTCGTGGCTAAACCGCCTCTCTCGCCCGACGTCCTCATTAAGCAGTTCGGCCCGCATTTGAACTTTACTCCGCCGGGCGGCTGGCGTGACGAATCCACCCATCCCGCGGACAAGCTGGTGAAGACACACTGCTGCTTCTGCGGGCAGCAGTGCGGCATCCAGCTCAAGGTCCGCGAGAACACGATCATCGGTTTCGAGCCCTGGGAAGATTTTCCGTTCAACAAAGGGATGCTTTGCCCGAAGGGCGTAAAGCGTTACATGCAGTCGTCGCATCCCGACCGGCTGTTACAGCCGCTGATGAGAACCGACCAGGGATTCCATCCCGCGACTTGGGACGAGGCGCTCGCCTTCACGGTCAAACGCATCCGTGACATCCAAGCTCAGCATGGCAAGGACGCGGTCGCCGTCTACGGCGGAGCATCGCTCTCGACCGAGAAGTCGTACCTGCTCGGCAAGTTCGCGCGGCTCGCGGTCGGAACACGACATATCGATTACAACGGCAGGTTGTGCATGGTCTCGGCCGGGACCGCGTACAAGCTGGCGTTTGGCGTGGACCGCAGCACCATCCCATGGGATGACATACCCAGGGCGAATGTGCTGTTCGTCATCGGCGCCAACATCGGCGACTGCGCGCCGATCACCACCGATTACATCTGGCGCTGCCGCGACAACGGCGGGCGGCTCATCGTCGCCGACCCGCGCATGACCCCGATCACCCGCAATGCCGACCTCTACTTGCCGGTGCGGCCCGGTACCGACCTGGCGCTGCTGCTCGGAATGCTGCACGTTATCGTGCGCGACAAGCTGGAAGACCGCGACTTCATCGAGGAGTACACGACCGGTTGGAATGACGTGGTGACGTCGGTGCAGGCGTACGACCCGGGCACCGCGGCCGAAATGAGTGGTGTCCCGCCCGACGCCATCGAGAAAGCGGCTCACTGGATGGCGAAGTGCGACCGCGCCATCGCCCTGCATGCGCGCGGGCTGGAGCACCATTCGAAGGGCGTCGAGAACTGCCTCGGCGTAATCAACCTCATGCTTGCGCTGGGCAAGATCGGCCGCGAAGGCTGCGGGCCGACCATGATCACCGGCCAGGGCAACGGGCAGGGCGGCCGCGAGCACGGGCAGAAGTGCGACCAGCTTCCCGGTCAGCGTTCCCTCACCGATCCCGCCGCGCGCCAATACATCGCAGAAGTGTGGGGCATTGCGGAGAGCGAGCTGCCGCAGCCGGGCTTATCCGCGCAGGAAATCATGAACGCCATCCACGACGGCACGATCAAGGCGCTGTTCTCGCTGTGCTTCAATCCGCTGGTCTCGCTGCCGGATTCCAATTTCACGCGCGAAGCGCTAACCAAGCTGGAATTCTTCGGCATCATCGATTTCTTCATGAGCGAAACCGCGGGCTACGCGGACGTGGTGTTGCCGGGCAGCCTGCAAGAGGAGGAAGAAGGGCTGGGCTGTAGCGCGGAGGGCCGTGTCATCCACTGGGTCCCCAGCGTCACGCCTCCGGGACAGGCGCGACGCGATTCCGAAATCATTGTGGACCTGGCCCACCGCCTTGGACGCGGTGACAAGTTTCCGTTCCGCACACCGCGCGAGATCCTGGAAGAGCTGCGCATCGCGTCGAAGGGCGGCGTGGCCGATTATTACGGTATCACGTACGAAAAAGTGGATGCGCAAAAAGGCGTGTTCTGGCCCTGCCCCACGCTGGATCATCCCGGAACGCCGCGTCTGTTCGAAGACAAGAAGTTCCACACCAGCGACGGCAAGGCCCATTTCCAGATCACGACCTGGCGGCCGAGCGGCGATCCCGTGGATCAGGACTATCCGATCTATCTGACCACCGGGCGGGTCGTGAGCCAGTATCTGAGCGGCACACAGACCCGGCGCATCGGCGCATTGGTGGAGCAGTACCCCGAACCACGTGTCGAGATCCACCCGCGGCTGGCCGAGCGGTGCGGCATCAAGGATGGCGATTATGTGACGGTTACGACCCGCCGCGACGAGATCACCGTGCCAGCGATGGTGGTGCGAACCATCCGGCCCGACACCGTCTTCATTCCATACCACTGGCCGGGCGTACGCAGCGCCAACCGGCTGACGCACCGCACGCTCGACCCGCGCAGCAAGATCCCCGAGTTCAAGGTGTCCGCCTGCCGCATTCGCAAGGTAGCGATACGCGATCCGGGTCCCGACGATCGCGAAGCTCATAGCAATGGCACGGGGGCTGGCTAGTGTTCGGCTACGAGTTCTATGTCGATCCGTCGCGCTGCATCGGCTGCCGTTCCTGCCTGCAAGCCTGCGAGGAATGCGAGACGCACCGCGGAAAGTCGATGATCCAGTTCGACTTCATCGACCGGCCCAGCAGTATCAGCACCGCCGCGTATGTCTGCTGGCACTGCGACGAGCCTACATGCGCGCAGGTCTGCCCCGCCGACGCCATCAAGAAAGGCGAGGACGGCATCGTGCACTCCTCGCTGAAGCCACGCTGCATTGCCTGCAACAACTGCGTCCTGGCGTGCCCATTTGGGATCCCCAAGATGATGGACGCCGAACAGCAGATGATGAAGTGCGACATGTGCTACGACCGCACCTCGATGGGTAAGCGTCCCATGTGCGCGACCGTCTGCCCCAGTCAGGCGCTCGCCTACATCACGCCGGAAGACGCGGCCAAGCGGCCCGCCAAACCGACCAACATGTTCCAGCTCGGCAACCAGACGATTAAGACAAAGGTCGCAATGATGGTCCCGGCCAAGTTCGATTCCGTCAGCCTGGATGTGGCCGACTACATCTGGGAAGGAAAGGAGAGCGCATGAGCCCACCGGATGCCAGCCAGCCCCTGTGGAAGGACGAGTTCAGCATCCACACGGCCGATGAGCGCTACATCGCGCGCCGGCAATTCACCAAATTTCTGGTGCTGACGAGCCTGGCGATGTTGGTCGGTCAGGTGTGGATCCTAGTCAAGTCGTGGTTCACCCGCGCGCCCGCGGCGCCGGGCCCGCAAGTCATCGCGCGGAGGGATGAACTGGCTGTCGACGAGGTCAAGCTGTTTACCTATCCGACGCCTGAAGACCACTGCATCATGGTTCGCACGGCGCCGGACACCTACGTCGCCTACAGCCAGAAGTGCACGCATCTGAGCTGCGCGGTTTACTATTCACGGAAGAGCAACAAGCTCGAATGCCCTTGCCACAACGGCTTCTTTGCGGTCGAGGACGGACGCGTGCTGGCCGGCCCGCCAACGCGTCCGCTGCCACGGATCGTGATAGACACTCGCGGCAACGAACTCGTTGCCGTAGGCATCAAGGAGTCGTGAAGATGGCCTATGATCCCGTCAAGCTGCCGCCGATGAGTCGCGGCCTGAACGCAATCACTGGCGCGATGTCGCTGATCGTCGTCCTGCTGATGGTGCAAATCTGGCTGCTGAGCGCCACGCTGGATACTTATCTAGCCGGCCGGCACAGCGCGGCATTGCCTGCAACCATCATTTCCGCGCTGATCTTTGCCTGCTGCTTCGGTCTTTACCTCTTCGTCGAGCGGATCGACCACGAAATCAGAACGATGCGTTAGCTGCGCTCTCTGCGAAATTCCGTTATCACCTCCAGGCGCAAGGCACGCGACGCGCCGCGGCGCCGGCGCGACCTCTGCAGGGAAGGCTGTATTGCTACGCAATCGGCGGATTCTTTAGTCGGAGCTCTTCCGAGCGAATGAAGTTCGCCAGGCGGGACTTGGCGACGATGAGGCGCCGGGCGCGGCGCTTCACAAAGCCCATGCGAGCGAATTTGTTGAGTTGAGTGGTCACCGTCTCCCGGCTTGTCCCAATCAGGTTGGCCAGATCTTCATGGGTTAAACGCACCGTGATCAGGGTGCCGGTGGGGACTTCCTCTCCGTACTTCTCGCTTAACTGGAGAAGAACTCTGGCCAACCGATGGTAGGACCAAGTATGACTGAATTCTGCCATTCCCGTTTCTACGCGGGCCAATCGCTTCGAGATCAGTCGAATGAAGTTGAGGGAGACGGCAGGGGCCACTGAGAGGAGCTTCAGGAACGACTCTCGGGAGATGCTGGTGACCAGCGCGTCTTCAATCGCGATGGCAGTAAACGGTCGTTTCGCTTCGGAGAGCAGAAGCTCCCCGAAAACTTCTTCCGGTTCGAGGATGTGCAGAATCGTTTCCCTCCCTTTGTCGGACAAAGAGATCAGCTTCACCACGCCTTTCTTGAGGATATGGAGGGATTCGCTGGGATCTCCTTCCGAGAAAATCCTGGTTCCCTGCGGAAACCATTTCTCCGTGCAGAGGCTGGAGATCTTTTGGGCTTCCCGACGCGAGACCCCTCGAAACAGATCCAGGGCTGTGATGAACTGCTGCCACACACGTTTTCCTCGATGTCCGGGATGATCAGCGTTGCGAAGAAGGATGCTAGCACGCTTGGCAAGTCAAGGGCCGGTCATGGGCAACGAGATCGACCTCAAGGAGCTTCGTAGCCTTGCCATGCTCTTGTTCTTGACCTCCAGCCAGGAAAGGGAACGGAAGGACTGCCGGTGCCTGAGGAAAGTGACAACTCCTATGGCAAGCAGGCTGAGGATGCTGTACAAGTACGCCGCCTGAAAGACCTGCTGAGGCGAACCAAGGTGGACAGAAGCGGGCGGCGGGTCCTGAGCGTACAGGGCGCCTCCAAAAGCCAGGGGAGCGGCCCAGGCGACCCATTCGGGGTCCAGCGAGAAAAGGATCGCACTGTACACGATGGCCATCAAACCGAACGCCAACAGCTCCTTGGTGGTGAAGAGCGGCTCTCTTGCTGGCTTTTCCATCCCACGCTCCTTTTTCTTCTCCATAGAGCTTAAGAAAAGCCTGCCGGACATTCCGTGAAAGCTTTCACGGATTTAGAAGATATATCGTCATACGATGGTAAGCATTGGGGGGCACGATGCAAATACTTTTCCTGCAATTGTGAAAGCTTTCACTGATATTCGTGAAAGCTTTCATTCAAAATCCGCCCAACTGCCCATCCAGGCGGCGCGCCACGAAAACCAGTTGGATGGAAGTCGCCGCGCTGACCCGCGGGCAACAGAATGGAGACGCAAGATGGCAGCACGGGAGCAGATCTACGCGAGCCTGCCGAAGCTGGCCAACCCGGGTCCACTCGGCTTGGGGGGCTTCGCGCTCACCACGTTTGTGCTCAATGTCCACAACGCAGGGCTCATCGATATCGGGGCCGCTTTGCCTCTGGGCCTCTTCTACGGCGGCCTGGCCCAGCTCATCGCCGGATTCCTGGAGTTCCGCACCGGCAATACCTTCGGCATGACGGCCTTTGGTTCCTATGGGGCATTCTGGATTTCGCTCGCCAGCATGGTCCTCATGGAGATGAACAAGTGGGTTGCGCCGGACAAGGTCAAAGGCTGGCTGGTGACGACCCTGATCGCTTGGACGATCTTCACCTTTGTTCTCTGGGTGGCGAGCCTGAAACACAGCAAGGCCTTGATCTGGGTCTTCACCACCCTGCTGATTCTGTTCATCCTCCTGGATGTCGCCGTGTGGACGGGCAGCGGGACCATCACGCATGTCGCTGGCTGGGAGGGAATCTTCTGTGCCTTTACGGCCTGGTACCTGATGGCGGCCATCGTCATCAACGATTCCTATGGAAAGGAAGTACTGCCGGTTGGGCCGATCCAAAAATAAGCGTCGTGAAGGTTCGCAGGCAGCAGGGTGACGAAGGCAGGCATTGCTCGGAGGACGGAGCCGAATCCTCTCGGTAAGGCGCACCGGCACGCGGTACAGCCGCCTGCTCCCGATGGAAGCCTTCCACAGTATTTGTGAAGGGCCTGGAGTTTGCTCGACGACCGCCATAGAAGAGGTTGTTGCCATGCAGTTGGAAACCAGTTGTCGGACCTTCGGCGACGCGGTGATCGTGGATTGCAAGGGCAGGATCGTTTTTGGGGAGGAGACTGCTTTCCTGCGCCACCAAGTGAAAGACCTGCTGCACGAGTCCCGCCAGATCGTGCTGAACCTGGCGGATGTCCATTACATCGACAGTACTGGTGTGGGTGAACTGGTCAGCCTGTACACCTCGGCGCGCAACAGGGGAGGCAGCATCAAGCTCGCCGGCCTGACCGGGCGGGTCAAAGATGTGCTCCAGATCACCAAACTGGCCACGGTCTTTCAGACCTTTGACACTGCGGAGGAGGCCTCCGCCGACTTCAACCGGGAAGCCGGACGCACCGCCGCAGCGGAATGGGCGGGTTAGCCCGAGGAGATCATGATGGAAATCAACCCCGACCTGATGCAGATCGGATCCGATGGTCAGGCGGAGGACAAGTCCCAAGGCTGGAATCCGAAGCAGTGGGCGAGCCTGGTGCCTTACGGCGTGAACCAGCAACATCCCAACGCCTATGAGGACATTCTCGAATGCATCGTAGAGAACCGGGACAATCTGGGTTACGCCTGGCGCATCTTACGCGACGGTTGCTGCGACGGCTGCTCCCTGGGCACCACCGGCCTGCACGATTGGACCATGAAAGGCATCCACCTGTGCAATGTCCGCTTGCAGTTGCTGCGCCTGAACACCATGCCCGCCATGAACTGGCGTCTGCTGGAAGATGTCGGTGCCTTGCGCGACAAGAGCGAAAAACAGCTGCGCCGCATGGGCCGGCTGGCGGTGCCGATGGTTCGGCGCAAAGGGGACAAGGGATTTCAACAATTGTCATGGAACGAGGCCACCTCTCTCATCGCCGGGAAACTCCGCGACATCGACCCCAGGCGCCTTGCCTGGTACATGACTTCCCGTGGACTGACCAACGAGGCGTACTACGCTCACCAGAAGGTGGCGCGTTTTCTTGGCACCAACCACGTGGACACCAGCGCCCGCATCTGTCACGCGCCCTCGACCGCCGGCTTGAGTTCCACGGTAGGTTGTGCCGCGACCACCTGCTCGTATTCCGATTGGGTGGGAGCCGACCTTGTAGTTCTGGTCGGCACGAATATCGCCAATAATCAACCGGTCGCCACCAAGTACCTGCATTATGCCAAGAAGGCAGGGACCAGGGTTTTCCTGGTCAATCCCTATTTCGAGCCAGGCCTGGAACGCTACTGGGTACCCTCGGTTGTCGAGAGCGCCCTGTTCGGCACCAAGATCGTCGACGATTTCTTCCAGATTCACGCCGGTGGTGACATCCCCTTCTTCTATGGCGTGCTCAAGCACCTGATCGAAAACGACTGGGTGGACCGGGAATTCATCCGTACCCGCACGGTCGGCTGGGAGCAGACGGACGCCAAGGCCCGGAGCCTTACCTGGGAGGCGCTGGAGACCGGCTCGGGTCTGTCCCGCGGCGACATGTTTCGCTTCGCCGAGGCCTTCGGCAAGGCACGTCACGCCATCGTCACCTGGAGCATGGGTATTACGCAGCACGCCTTTGGCAGCGACAACGTGCGCGCCATCGTCAACCTGCAACTGGCGCGGGGTAATGTTGGACGGCCTCATACCGGACTCATGCCCGTCCGCGGCCACAGCGGGGTCCAGGGCGGAGCAGAAATGGGCGGGATGCCCAGCGCTTACATCATGGGCTTCACCGCCAACCCGGAGAACGCGAAGAAATTTGCGCTGCCGGAGTTGTGGGGTTTCGAGCCGCCCTCCTGGAAGGGACTGAGCGCCGCACACATGGTGTTGGCCGCCGAGCGCGGCGAGATTGACGCGCTCTGGCAAACCGGCGGCAACTTCAAGCAGACCTTGCCCGAACCTGACCTTGTCGAGCGCGCCCTGGGACGAATCAAGCTGCGCATCCATCAGGACATTGTGGCGAACCCCACCATGCTGGTGGACCCCGCTGACACTGTGGTCATGCTGCCTTCGCGCACCCGCTACGAGCAACGCGGCGGCGGAACTGAAACCAGCACAGAGCGGCGCATTATCTACAGTCCGGAAATCCCCGGGCCGCGTCCGGGCGAAGCCAAAGACGAGTGGGAAATCCCGGTCCTCGTGGCCAGAAAATTCGATCCCATCCGCGGGCCCAAATTCTTCCCTTGGCAGGACACGCAGGAAATCCGCGAGGAGATCGACCGGGTGTGCCCCACCTACCGCGGCATCGCCAAGATGCGCAAGAAAGGCGACAACTTCCAGTACGGAGGGCGGCGCCTGTTGGCGGACAGGTTCCTGACCTCGGACGGCAAAGGCCACTTCACCGCAGTCGCTTTACGCGAAGAACGAGTGCCGGAAGGACACTTTCTGCTGTCGACGCGCCGTGGAAAACAGTTCAACAGCATCCTGCTCAATCAGACCGACCCCATTACGGGGGCGCGGCGCGACGACATCATTATGTCGGCGGACGACGCTGTCCGGCTAGGTTTGAAGAACGGCGACGCCATCACCCTGCGCAACGAACTGGGCGACTTCCATGGCCGGGTGAAGATCGACCGAATCAAGCCCGGCTGTCTGCAGGCTCATTGGCCGGAGATCAACGTGATTATTCCCGCGGGGCGCCTGGATCCCAGCGGTGTGCCGGACTACAACGCCACCGTGGAAGTGGTCAGAGCAGGCTGTTTGGCGGCCGAACCGGCTTCCCCCGGTGGCGGTTGAACCGGCGCGAACCGGATGTCTTACGAGAGATCCTCAAATTCGCGGATGTACCTTGGCCGCAAAAAGGAGATGACAACTATGGCTTCGGAACGACTGCCCAATCGGTGGGGTATTGCAGTCGCAGCTGTGATCATGCAGATCTGTCTGGGTGCTGTTTACGGATGGAGCGTGTTCAAGATTCCGCTGATGCGCACCGAGCATTGGTCGGAAACCCAAGTGCAGTTGAACTTTACGCTGGCCATCTTTTTCCTTGGGGTCGGCACCATCATTGGCGGCTTGTGGCAGGACCGCAAAGGCCCTCGCCTAGTGGCTTCCGTGGCAGGGCTGGTTTACGGCGTCGGGTACATGCTGGCCGGCGTGTTCACTGCTGACCACAACATGAACGGCCTGTACCTGGCCTATGGTGTGTTGACCGGACTGGGCATGGGCATGGGATACATCTGCCCGGTGGCTACTCTGGTGAAATGGTTTCCGGAGCGCCGCGGGCTGATGACCGGGGTCGCGGTCTGCGGCTACGGAGCGGGCGCGCTGGTGATGAGCCCCATTGCCGCGCGGCTGATCATTGCCCACAGTGTGCCCTATACCTTCTGGGCCCTGGGCGTCGTGTACCTGGTCATGGTGGTAGCGGCGGCGCAGTTTTATGCTAACCCGCCCGACGGCTGGAAACCCGCGGGCTGGACGCCGACCTCCGCCGTCGCCAAGGCTGCCACGACTTATAGCTACTCCGTGAAGGAGGCCATCGGAACCGGGCAGTTCTGGCTACTGTGGCTGTTGCTGTTCCTGAACGTCTCGGCCGGAATCATGGTCATCAGCCAGGCCTCGCCGAGGGCGCAGCAGATGGTGGGTATGACGGCCATCGCGGCCGCCAGCATGGTGGGTCTGATCTCCATCTTCAATGGCCTGGGGCGGGTCTTCTGGGCCTGGGTCTCCGACCACCTGGGACGGGCGCGGGTCTACTTCCTGCTCTACCTGATCCAGGTGGTGATCTTCTTCTCCCTGCCGAAGATCCACAATCTGACTCTGTTCAGCCTGGCGTTTGCCGTCATCGGGCTGTGTTACGGCGGCGGATTCGGCACCATGCCGTCGTTCACCGCTGATTTCTTTGGGCCGAAATACATGGGCGGAATCTACGGGATCATTCTCCTGGCCTGGGGGGCAGCGGCCATCCCGTCGCCTATCATGATCGCGCGTCTGCATCAGGCTACAGGCCGATTCGATGCTTCGATCTACGTGATCGCGGTGGTCATGGCGGTATCGCTGGTGTTTCCGCTGATCGCGAAGCGGCCGCGCAAGAAGGAGCTGACGGGCAGTGCGGTGGCGAGCGCCGCCTAGCGCCTCGCAAGACCATACCGGGCGCGCGACTGCTATCTTTCAGCCGTGCGCCCCCAGCGAGGGGCACCGCTGGCTTGCGACCAGGTAAGTGCGCTGACGAATAAAACAAGGACCACGATAGAAAATCTAAGCTTCATGGTAAGCGTTTGACCAACACACCTGGTCGGGGAGTCGTGTCTATGTTGAAGTAGCTCGATGACCGTAGAAAGGAAGTCTGTAGCGCCCAAGCGACGTACGCGAGCGGAAGTTCAGCGGTTGGTGGCGGAGTTTGTGAGCAGCGGCATGCTACGCAGTGCGTTTTGCCGCAGTCGGGGTTTGAGCCTCGGCACGCTGAATCGGCATCTGAAGAAGCAACGCTGGAAGAGGAAAAGTAGGGCAGCTTCTTCGACCGGCCGGTCTGGCCGGTTGGTGAAGGTGGAGTTGGCGGCAAAGGTATCGCCCACGCACGTCGCGGCGACTTGTGGGCTGGCCGTGGTGCTGCCGGGCGGGCGCCGGATCGAGGTACATCCTGATTTTGATTCAAATACGTTCGAGCGCCTGGTGAGTGTGCTGGAGCGGGTGTAGGCCGTGTTTGGACTGGGTCCAGCCACACGGATCTATTTGGCCGCCGGGGTCACCGACATGCGCAAGGGGTTCGAAGGGCTGTACGGACTGGTCCGGGATCGATTGTCGTGCGAGCCTCTGAGCGGACACCTTTTCCTGTTCTGCAACGCCCAGCGCAACCGGTTGAAGGTCCTCGTCTGGGATGGAAGCGGACTTTGGGTCTGTGCCAAGAGATTAGAAAAGGGGCGTTTCACCTGGCCGCAAACCGGCGATGCCCAGGGCAAGGTCGCCCTGAGTCACGAAGAGCTGTCCCTACTGTTAGGTGGGATTGATCTGGCCAAAACCAAGCACAAGCGGTGGTATCGGAAAGCTCCACCCGAAGGACATGCTGCCGCATGATTGCTTGGTTGCTTGAACGTTTCGAATCGACTCTGGTAAATCAGTTACCCATTGTGTGTGCGCCTCCCATTCCTTCAGCACCAGCCGATCTGGAACTCATCGCACAACTGAAGAGCCGGCTGCAATACGCGGAGCTGAGGATTCGCGTGTTGGAAAAGCGTCTGCGGCTGATGCGGATCGAGAAATACGGAGTGGGTGGCGAAAAGCTCTCCCAAGCGCAAATGGAATTGTTCGAACTTGAGCCCGTCGTCAGTGAAATGATCGAGCAGGCGGAGAGCGAGCACGCGCCAGTGCATCGCTCGACCAAGAAATCCGGCAAGCATCCGGGCCGCCAGGAATTGCCTCCGAATCTTCCTCGCGTAGGGCGGATTCTGCCTTGCACGCCGGATCAGCGCCTTTGCAAACGCTGCGGCAAAGAAACTGTGGTGATCGGCTACGAAGAGAGTTCCCAGTTGGATGTGGAGCCGGCGAAGTATTTCGTTCTGGTCACGAAGCGAAAGAAACGGGCTTGCCGCGCGTGCGGGGAACTTGGAGTGGTTTCGGCCCCACTGCGGCCACGGATCATCGAGAAATGCCTGGCGAGTGACCGCCTCGTCATCGATACGATCGTCAGCAAATATTGCAATCACACGCCCCTGCATCGGCAGAGCATGATTCTGGAAAGAGACATCGGCTTGGAAATCAGCCGAGCAACGCTGGACGGCTGGGTCCTCAAAGTCGGCGAGTTGCTGATCCCTATGGTCGCCGCGATGAGGCGAGAGTTGATCAGCGGAACTTACATTCAGGCGGACGAAACCCCGGTTGATGTCCAGACGCACGAGGGCCGAGGAAAGAATCATCAAGCCTATTTGTGTTTGCGGAGGCTGCGCTGAGCCGCGCAGTCTTGGTTGTCGAGGGAGCCACAGAGGCAGCTGTTTTCCCGGCTGCTTCGGCCGTAATGGAAGCCGGCTTGACACCGAATTCTTATGCCTATTTCGACCTCGCCGGCAGTACCGTGTTCAATGCAGGCGGCGATGGCTCCGTCCCCAAGTGCGGTCCCATCTTTGAACTCCTTGGGAAGCAGGCCTTTGCTTTCTACGACAAGCCTAAGACTCCGCTGTCAGCTGAGGCAACGGAGCAGCTTTCAGGTTATCTCGCAGCTTGGGAGTCACCTGAAAGTGGGATCGAAAAGGTGCTAGTGAACGAAACTCCGATATCGACACTCAGGCGCTTCCTCAAGGATGTGAAGGATCGCGCAGACTACCCGAGCAAGCTTCCAAAGATTGTCGCTGGGATGGCCGAGGATCATGTGCGGCAACTGGCAGAAAAGGTCCTCATTGCACGAAAGGGAGATGCGGGCGGATACGGAGCCCTGCTGCTGGAGCAGTGCAGTAGCGCGGCGGAGATCCCGGCAACGATAAGGATGGTGCTTGAAGCCATCCACGCTGCGCTGCTGCCGACGGTGCCCGCTTCGGCAAGTCAAACACCGGGACCGGCGAGCGAGGCAGGGACGGCCGCAATGGCCACGGGCGAATAGCCGTTGAACTTAAACATCGACGAGAAACGACGAGCAATACTTGACGGCAGCGGTCACTTGCTGGTCTGTGGCGGATCTCGGCGGTAAATTCCCGATCCCAAAAAGGAACGTACGGTGGTTAATTGCGCACTTGGCTCGTTGACTCGCTTGTTGGACGGACGTAGCATGAAAGTGAAGTACAGGGCAGGGGGCGCCCCCAGGCGAGAATTGCGGTTCCGCCGCAAAAGCGAGCTTGGGGACCAGTACCGAGTGCGGTTGTCTGGAGCTCCCCAATGTCTCGACTGACAGAAACCCGATCACTTCCCACGATCGCGGGCGAGAATAATCATTTTTTTTTCATAAAGGGTGGTGACCAGAGCATGAATTGCGCCGGGGGCGCAATCTCGTGTGAGGTCGGGGTCTGGTCCGAGTTCGCTAGTCGTATTTCGGAAGGCCCCTTATATCTCGACGGCACAAAGTCTGATCTCTCCCAGCGGTCGTCCGATACGCGAACCAGGATTGGCAGCGCCTAGGGCCCAAGCAAGGAGTTTGCGCGGGCGGCAACCTTGTTGCGGTTGCGATTGAGGGTAATGCGATTTCGGCCCCTGTGAGGATTTTCGAGCGGTAGTTTCGGCTGCGTAGGTGCTACGCAAACAGCCGAAGGACATCTGCGTCGGGGCTCGCCCCGAGCCCAGTGCTTCAATCTCGGAGGCGCCGATGTCTTCTGTATTGGAAACCCGTTCATCGCCTATTGTCCGAGATGCTTATCACGCAATTTCAGAGCCTAACGAAATGCCCTGGTTGCATTGTTGTGCCTGCAACCGCATGTGTGCCATTCCTCCGTTCGATGGGTACCTGGCCTACGGCATCAATTGCGTATCGACGCCGGAGGACCTGAACCCGGAGCAGTGGCTACAAACCGATCTTCAGCAATGGCTGCATTAGCCAGGAGAGTGGAACTCAATTTCTTCATCGGCGACGTAAATCGCCGGCAAGCATAACCGATGTTCACGGCACCGGCCAGTGGGCGCAGCGCTTGCAGTTCGCGTTGCCGGCCAGCGCCGTGGAAAGAGGGGCTCCGGTATGGGTACGGTGGATGAAGAGAACAAGGGTGGGCTCGTCCAGTTTCAGGACCCAGCAGCGGAGATGCTCGCCCTGGATGAAGCGACTGCCAGTTGGGCGGCGAACTTCGCGCACGGACCCGGGTTTGAGCCGAAGATTGTCGCTTTTGTGTGCAATTGGTGCACTTACACGGGAGCCGACCTCGCGGGCACCAGCCGCCTGAAGATGGCGCCCAACGTACGCGTTCTCCGTCTGCCTTGCAGCAGCCGCGTGAATCCGCTCTTCATCATCAAGGCGTTGGAGCGCGGCGCCGATGGGATCATCGTGAGTGGTTGCCACCCTGGAGACTGCCACTACAGTACCGGCAACTACTACGCGCGACGGCGCCTCGCCATTCTGCATGACCTCCTCGCATTTATGGGCGTTGACCCTCGTCGGGTGACCTTCTCGTGGGTATCCGCCTCCGAGGGAGGAAAGTGGCAGCAGGTCGTGAACGAGACCACGGAACGTGTCCGGCAGCTTGGACCGCACCATACCGAGCAGTGTAGTTCCACCGGGAGGGTGGGCACTTACCATGACGGAGTTGCGTGAGTTGGCTCAGAAGCTCCTCGTCGACGGCTCGGTCAAAGTTGTAATTGGATACGAAGAGGGACCGCGAGGAGTACGCCCGATCTTCGTCACCGAACCGGCGCAAGCGGAGAAACTCATCTTCGACACGCGCTGCGTGCAGAACCTGGCCGCCTATCTGAATCCGCGGCGTCCGCATATCGCAAAGCTCGGTAAAGCTGCCGTCGTCGTAAAGGGTTGCGATGCGCGCGCCGTTGCCGGATTGATTCGCGAGGCGCAGATCAAGCGGGACAACGTGGTGATCATCGCTGTCCGGTGCGGCGGCGTGGTGCGGGATCCCGGCCCAAGCGCTGCGTTGACCATCGACAACGTCTCCGACCGTTGCTCCGGCTGCGACGTGCGCGAGCCGAAGCTTTTCGATTATCTCCTGGGGCTATTGCCGCCGCCTCCGCCACAAAGCAGGCGGCGCGAGGACAAGCTCGCAGAGCTGGCAAGAATGATGCCCGCCGAGCGCTGGGCCTTTTGGAGCGGCCACCTGGACCGTTGTATCCGGTGCCATGCCTGCCGGGAAGTATGTCCCATGTGCTTCTGCGTGCGGTGCACGGCGGACAGGAGCCGGCCTCAGTGGATCGAGCCTTCGCCCACATCGCAGAGCAATCGTTCTTGGCAAATGATGCGGATCTTGCACCAGGCGGGCCGCTGCGTGGACTGCCTGGAATGTGAGCGTGCCTGCCCCGCAGATATTCCGTTGGGACTTCTTAATAAGTATGTTGCCCAGGCAGTGGAACAACGCTTTAGGTACAAAAGCTGCGATGACCCGACGGTACTTGCGCCCATGGGGGTTTTCTCCCCCGATGACGAACAGGAGTTCATCCAGTGAAAGCCAAGACTCTGTCGCAATCGGATTTATCGGCGCTGGTGGCAAGCCTGGTGGCTGCCAGGATTCGCGTGATCGCACCGGTTCGCGCCAAAGATACTCCTGAGCACTCCGATTATCTGCCGATCAAGCGGCTGGAGGACGCCGATCTGACCGGCCCGCTCCCACGCCGCTCGCTCAAGGAATTCTTTCTCCCTCCATCCGAAGTACTTCTGCGCTATCAGATCCGGAAAGACGGCGTAGAGATCGAGGAAGTGCCTACCACGTTTCCGCTGCAGGTGCTGTTCGGTGTGCGGCCATGCGACGCCGCCGGAATCGAAATCCTCGATCGGGTCATGGGGTGGGATTATCGCGACGAGCTATGGTTTGGGCGGCGTGAAGCCACCACGACTGTCAGTCTCGCTTGCACAGGCGTTGATGGGTCTTGTTTTTGCACGGCGGTTGGCCTGGGACCCGATGCCATCAAGGGTTCAGATGTGCTGCTCGTTCGCGTCGAGGGAAGTTTTCTGGCACAGGCAGTTACGCCCAAAGGTGAGGCGCTGTTGAACAGAGGCCCTCTCGCCTCGCTTGCCGAAGCTACAAGTACCGACAAGGCAGAGCAGTTTGGGCGATCGGCACGTGAAAAAGTAGGGAAGAACCTGCCCGCTTCTCCGGATATTCTGCCCGATTGGCTGGCGAGGAATTTCGACCACGGTGTTTGGAAGTCGATCGCGCTGCGATGTCACGGGTGCGGCGCCTGCGCTTCGATCTGCCCAACTTGCCACTGCTTCGACATCGTTGACGAGCACGAGCACTACGATCGAGGCGTACGCCGCCGGAACTGGGACTCGTGCCAAACCACGAAATTTACGCTGCACGCGTCCAACTACAATCCCCGAAGTTCGCAGGTCGAACGGTTCCGCCAGCGAGTCATGCACAAGTTCTCGATCTACCCGCGCCGATTCGGCGCGTTCTTGTGCACCGGCTGTGGCCGCTGTTCTCGCGGCTGCCCCGCCGGCATGAACCTTCCCGAAGTCGTGGGCCAGCTGATTGAGCTTGCGAGGGCGGAGTCCCAGGGGGGCAGCAGATGAACCTCTATCAGCCACGCCTGATGCGCATCCAGGAAATAAGGGACGAGACTCCCGACATTCGCACGTACAAGTTGACCTTCAATGATCCGAAGGTCGCGGAGAGGTTCGACTTTTTCGCCGGGCAATTCGGCGAATACTCCGTCTTTGGCGAAGGAGAGAGCACGTTCTGCATCGCCTCACCGCCCACGCGCAAGGGGTACATCGAATGCAGCGTCAAGGCTGTCGGGAAGGTGACGTGGGCCTTGCGCCGGCTGGGTGTGGCAGACACGGTGGGTTTTCGCGGCCCATATGGGAATTCTTTCCCGATCGAACAGATGAAGGGGCACTCGATCGTGTTTATCGCCGGCGGTATCGGACTCGCGCCAGTGCGCAGCCTGATCTGGAACGTCCTGGATATTCGCGACCAGTTCAAGGATGTGACGATCGTTTATGGGGCGCGCACGGTGGCCGATCTTGTCTACAAGCAAGAACTGGAGGAGTGGTCCAAACGGACAGACTTGAAGCTGTGGGAAGCGGTAGATCCAGGCGGCCAGACGCCAGACTGGAAGGGCGAAGTCGCCCTCGTTCCCGTGCTACTGGAAAAGGCTGCGCCTGCGGCCGCCGACAACTTCGCGGTCATCTGCGGCCCGCCCATCATGATCAAGTTTACGCTCCCGGTGCTCACCAAACTGGGGTTCCCGGACGACCGCATCTATACCACGCTCGAAAACCGCATGAAGTGTGGAATCGGCAAATGCGGGCGCTGCAATGTCGGGCCCGTCTACGTTTGCAAAGACGGGCCGGTGTTCACGGCCGCCCAGATCAGGAGCTTGCCGAAGGATTTTTGACGCTGATATCGACGAGCACGAGGAGGAGAGGGTTCATGGGTTCGGGGAAAGGAGAGGGTCCATGAGTTCCGAGTCGCGGATCGGGGTTTACATTTGTCATCCCGCCGGCAGCGATCAAGGCGTGGTGGACCTTCAGGCAGTCGCGGAATATGCGGCGCAGTTGTCTGGTGTCGTTGTGGCGCGGGTTATGCCCGTCCCTCGGCGTCTGGACCCCGAGGGACTCGCCGCAGAGATGCGCCAGGCCCGCTTGAACGCAGTGGTCCTGGCCGGCGACTCGCCCGGGTTCTACAAACCCGCGTTCGCACGCGCGCTTTCTCTGGCGGGCGGCGACCCGGAGCAGGTCCGGCAGGCTTCTTTCCGCGAACATGGAGCTGTGTCTGACCGCGCTGCTGGACGCGCTAAGGCGGTGCTTGCGTGCGCGGTGTATGGCGTCCCATTTACGCTCGCGGCTGAACCGGGGTGCGTGCCTGTCCAGACCGACACGCTGGTCATCGGAGCTGGGATAGCCGGCATCCAGGCGGCTTTGGAGATCGCGGATGCGGGTTACAAGGTTCACATGATCGAACGCGCGGCAACCATTGGTGGTCACATGGCTATGTTCGACAAGACATTTCCCACACTCGACTGTGCCGCCTGCATTCTCACGCCCAAGATGGTGGTCGCCGGCAAGCACCCCAACATCCATCTCATGGTCCTGTCTGAAGTGCAGGAGGTCTCGGGCGGGCCGGGCGCATACCAGGTGAAAGTGCTCAAGCATACCCCGCGAGTTGATGCCGAGGCATGCACGGCGTGTGGCGAGTGCGCGCAGTTCTGTCCCGTCTCAGTGACCAGCGAATTCGACGCCGGTATAGCGACGCGCAAAGCGATCTATCTTTCGTTCCCGCAGGCCGTCCCCAACGCTTACGCCGTCGACCCGCGTTCCTGCCTCTGGATCCAGAGCGACGGCAAGAAATGCGGCGCATGCGTCAAGAAGTGCGGCAGGGGCGCGGTTTGCCTGGATGCCAAAGATGAAATTGTCGAACTCAACGTCGGCAACATCATCGCTGCGACGGGTTACGATGTCCTCGATGCGCGACGGGTTGAGCGCTATGGGTATGGGATCTATCCCAACGTTCTCACCGCACTTGAGTTCGAACGCCTGAGCAATGCCTCCGGGCCGACCGCCGGCAAGATCGTTCTGAAGACCAAGCGGCAAAATAAAAGAACGAAGACGGACGAGTGGGTCTTTGATACTGACGGACCCAAGCCTAAGACGGTGGCGATCATTCATTGTGTGGGGTCTCGCGATCACAATTACAACCCTTATTGTTCGCGCGTCTGCTGCATGTACTCCCTGAAGTTCGCGCACCTCGTCCGGGAGAAGCTGCCGGAGGCGAAGTGCTACGAGTACTACATTGACATGCGTGCCTTCGGAAAAGGCTACGAAGAGTTCTTCGAGCGCATTAAGGAAGAGGGCGTGTGCGTCGTGCGCGGCCGCTCGGCCGAGGTCATCGAACGTGACGGGCAGATGTTTGCCCGCGGCGAAGACATCGTGGCGGACCAGTTAACGCAAGTGCCGGTCGACATGGTTCTGCTCGCGGTGGGAATGACGCCGGCTGCCGGCTCGGTGAAGCTGGCGGAAATGCTCGGCATCGACCAGGAAAGCGACGGCTGGTTCAACGAACTGAACTACAACACCGAACCGAACATGACCGAAAGAGGTGGGATCTTCGTGGCCGGGGTGTGCCAGGGACCGAAGGACATCCCGGACACGGTGGCACAGGCTTCAGCGGCTGCGGCGAAGGTGCTGCGCGCCATTGTTGGCGGCAAAGTCCAGCAGGGCCGGGCTGACCTCACTGTGTCGGAGATCGAGGCCAAGGCGCAAGTGTTGGCGCAACTCTGATCGGAGAAGGGACAATTATGGCAGCTCGCGTGAACCCGATGTTCATCGAGGACCTGGAACGCTATGGCGCGGAGGACGTCGCCAAGTGCTACCACTGCGGTAATTGCACCGCTATCTGCCCGTTTTCCCAGGAACCATTCCTTTTTCCGCGGCGCAGTATGCGCTATTTGCAGATGGGCCTGGAGAAGCCGCTCCGCTCCTCGCTTGAGCCCTGGCTTTGTTATTACTGTGGCGAGTGTTCGGAGCAGTGCCCGCGTGAAGCCGAGCCCGGCGAGACCATGATGAGCATCCGGCGCTGGCTCACTTCCCAGTATGATTTCACGGGCCTGTCCAAGTTGTTTTACCGCTCCTGGAAGGCGGAGCTTGCGGCCATAGCGATCGTGGCCATTCTCACCGCTGTCGGCTTTCTGGCCTACGGCTTCCATTTTGGGGGCGGAAGCTTATCCGTCTACGACGGCCCGAAGGCATTCCTTCCCGCAGAGTCGGTGCACATCTTCGACTGGATCATGGGCACGACTCTTTTCCTGCTGCTGGCCATCAACGCTGCGCGTATGTGGCATTGGACGATGCGCGGCGAAGGCGCTCCCCGGGTCTCTGCCTGGAGTTATGTCCGCTGTCTGCCCCTGCTGGTGGTGCATTTCTTCACGCAGAAACGATACCGCGAGTGCGAAAACAGGCGACCTTGGGCACTCCACCTTGTGCTCATGCTCAGCTACGTGACCATGCTGGTACTGATCATGTTTTTCCTGCGGGCCATGCAGTACGGACCGGCGATACGCTGGCAGGCGCACATCTTCGGCTATGCCGCTTCCATTGGGCTGGTTGTCACCAGCGTCGCGGCACTCCAAGGACGCCTGAAGAAGAACACGCCGGCACACCGACATTCGCACGAGTCCGACTGGATGTTCCTCGGCTTGCTCATTTTTGTGGCGCTGACGGGAATCCTCCAGCACGTGCTGCACCGGGCGGGACTGCCGGCGGCGGCGAATGTCACCTACGTAGTGCACCTCATGGGCGTGGTTCCGATGCTGACGCTGGAGGTGCCGTTCAGCAAGTGGTCACACCTCGCCTATCGGCCACTCGCGATGTATTTCGCGGCGTTACAGCAGGAGGCCTACGCGACGGCGCAGGCAGGGGCCCGGGCCGAAGCGGCGAAGCGGCAACTGGTGGCGTAAGGGTTCAGGAGACGATATGCAAGGCGAGCGGATCGGCGTTTACATCTGTAACTGCGGCACCAACATCGCCAAAATGGTCGACCCGGATGCGGTTGCCGAAGCGGCAAGGGAGATTCCAGGTGTCGCCAGCGCCCGCTCGTACAAATACATGTGCTCCAATCCCGGCCAGGAAATGATTGCCCAGGATATCCGGGATCTTTCCTTGACCCGCGTGGTGGTATCGGCATGCAGCCCGCGCATGCACGAAGGCACTTTCCGCAAAGTGCTGGAACGGGCAGGTATCAATCCCTACTTGCTGGAGATGGCCAACATACGGGAGCAGTGCAGTTGGATCCACGAAGACAAGGTGGCGGCAACCGAGAAAGCCAAGGACCTGACGCGTGCCGCCATTCAGCGAGTGAAATACCACGAACCGCTGGAGAGCCGTTCGGTGGCGATGTGCCCCGCCACCCTGGTGCTCGGTGGCGGCATTGCGGGCCTGACGGTTGCGCTCGAACTGGCCGAGGCCGGACAACAGGTGTACTTAGTCGAGCGCGACCGCCAACTCGGCGGCAACGTGGCGCGGATCGACTCCACCTTTCCTTACCTCGATTCCGCCCGCGACATTATCAGGGAACGCATTATTCGGGTCGGCCACCATTCACGCATCCGCATTTTTCTAGAAAGTGAATTGGTTGAGTTGAAGGGATATGTCGGTAACTTCCATCCGAAAATCAAAACCGACGCCGGCGAGGTGGTCGAACTTAGCGTCGGCGCGGTGGTGGTCTGCACCGGCTTCCGGGAATTCGACCCGGCCCGCATCGAGGAGTACGGCTACGGCCGCCTGCCGAACGTGATCACGTCGTTCGAGTTGGAGGCGATGCTGCGAAGCGGGCGGATCGAAACTCGCGACGGTAAGCGCCCGCGCTACATTTCGATCATTCACTGCGTGGGTAGCCGCAGCTCGCAGTTCCATCGCTATTGCTCACGCGTCTGCTGTGCGACCGCGCTCAAATACGCACACCAGATCAAGTCGGCGATTCCGGACGCATATGTTTCCGACCTGTACATCGACATGCACGCCTTCGGCAAAGGCTGCGAAGACTTCTACAAGAAGAGCGCCGAAGAAAAAACCCTGTTCCTGATGTACGCCAAGAACCAGGCGCCGTCGATCCGCTTCGCGAGCCCGGGGGACAACTGCGGCATGTTGATACAGGTGAGGGAAGTGCTATCGGGCATGGAAATCGAGATTCCGTCGGATTTGGTGGTGCTGATGGTCGGCATGGAAGCGCGCGCGGATTCGGGCAAGGTCGCGCGCCTGGTCAACATCAGTCGTGATAAGGACGGCTGGTTCATCGAGAGCCACCCCAAGCTGGATCCGGTCGCCACCACGACCGACGGCATCTTTATCGCCGGCGCTTGTCAGGGGCCCAAGGACATTCCCGACACCGTATCCCAGGCGCGGGCGGCGGCGGCACGCATCCTGGCAAAGATTGCGCAAGGAAAAATCGCGGTCGACGCGGTGTTTTCCGAGGTCGAAGACCAGTTCTGTTCGGGATGTCGCACGTGTGGCGCGGTTTGCCCTTATGGGGCCATCGAGTACGACGAGAAAACCGGCCATAGCCGCGTCATCAGCGCGGTTTGCAAAGCCTGCGGATGCTGCGTCGCCGCCTGCTCCTCAGGAGCAATCAAGATACGCCACTTTACGGACGAGCAGATTTACGCCCAACTCGAAGCCGTGCTCTGAATTCTTAGCGGCCATCCTCCCATCCACACGCCCGCCCAACGAGGATACCCTCAATGGGTTTACGCACCCGACGGCTCGGCTTGGTAGATGTCCGCCAGGTGAGGGGGAATATGCGATTTCTTTACTGTCCGGTTAAAAGTTGAACAGAATCAGTTGGTTGACGTTTTGGGTGAAATTGGCGTCGGCGTCGATGGTCTGAAGGGCGCATAAAATGGGCGTTTTCTCGAAAAGCGTGAGGCTGAGAATCTGTAGAATCTGATACAGGCTGGCCTCAAGCCCCAGCCGTTTGCGCACGATCGCCACCAGCACGTCGACCGACACCGCGATCCAGATCTGGGTCTTCACCGCGTTCTCGCTGAGGCCGTAGAAGGCCTTGATCCGCAGGTGCTGCTTGATCCATTTGAAGAACAGCTCCACTTGCCAGCGTTGTTTGTAGATTTGGGCGATGGTCAGTGCCGGCAGCGTGAAGTTGTTGGTCAGAGACTTCAGAGGCTTGTCGGATTCGGCATCGTAGTAGCTCACCTTCCGCAGCGGATCGGGATAGACCGAAGCCGACTCGAACGATGACAGAACCACCGTCTGATCCGCGCGCACACCTGTGCACTTGTCCACTGGATGCGAGTAGCGGCGCTGGAGCAAGACGTTCGATTTGGTGCGCACCACGAAGAAGGCCGCGCTGAGCGTCAGCACGAACAGCCGCTCGAAGTCGATGTAGCCGCGATCCATCACGTAGAACGCGCCCGCCTCGGGCACGATCTGGTCCAGCACGTTCACGTCGTGTACCTTGCCGTCGGTGATGTGCACGAACGCTGGAATATTGCCGCGCAGGTCCAGCAGCGTGATGCATCTTGACCGCCGCCTTGCAACGCCGGAACCGGGCCCAGGGAAACAGTGCCAGGCACAGATCGATGGTCGTCGAATCCAGCGCATACAGGCTCTGGTCCAGATCGACACCCATCAGGTCGCGGGCGTACAACCGGCGCGCAGTTGCAATTAGCGTCTGCGCGAAATCGGCATAGATGCGCCAGTCGCGCGACTCGTTGGCATCGGCCAGCGTCGAACGCGCCACACTGCTGCGAATACCCATGTGGTACAGCTTGCCGCCCACCGCGCCCAGGCAGGTCTCGATGTCGCGCAGGCTCTCGCGATAGGTGAGTTGGGCGAAGGCCATCGCCAGATACTGATCCCAGCAGGAGAAGTTCTTTGCGTAGTGGTCCCCACGATAACGAGCGACGCACTTGTGAAATTCCTTGTGGGGCAGATGCTCGATCAGTTGCGCAAATACGGTGCGGCCCGAGTTCATCCCGCATTGTTGCCGCTCCCGCCGCCGCTTCCAAGCTCCGTTTCCGGCCTGAACGAATTCAAATCGTTCCCGGCGACAAAGCCACTTATCCCGCTGCCGGTCAGCCGCTTACGCCAACATCATGCATTTTTCCCCGGACAGCAGTGATCGAGTCGGTTGAGAAGAACATTGACTTGTTTATGTTAGATCGCGGCATATTTGATGCGCTTGTTTGGAATACTCTTCTCGCCAGCACCGGAAAAATCACATCTGATGAAGCGGATAAGATGGCCGCGTTTTTTACTCTCGACCGCTGGACACGCCTTATCGATCTCGTTTGTGTCATGAAATGCTCGCCCGCCGTTTCGCTGTCACGCGAGTACGCCAATCAGCTAAGGAATTTCGCGAAACTCGCGGCACATCTGTGAGCGGCACGCTGGTCCAGACTTCTGATCTACAGCAGTATTTCGGCAGAATGGGAGACTGGTCGCAGTCGATAGTCGAAAAGATTTGGCCCAAGCAATCTGTTCTCCTTCCTCCGAAGGGCGATCAAGGGGGCCAGCACAAGCTGAGTTTGAAGTGAACCACTATTATGTGCCCCCATCTTTAGTGAGCCTTTCTCCGGTTTTTGTTCTCCCCAGCCCCACGCTATCTCTGGAGAAGTCCGCTGCTGATTGGGTAGCCAACTCACCCGGGGTCGGTACTGGGGCTGGCCCCACCTTCCCGCAAAACCGGCAATCGGCCATCGGCAATTCGCTGACCTCTTTCTCAAATCTGATTTCCCTGGAAAAATTTTCCTGCCCTTGTCACAGAACCCTCTGCGAGCGCTACTCTGATTCTGCGCATAGTGCGCCTGAGTGGTTGTGTCGACAACAACCGCTGTTTAGCTATTTGACAACATGGCTACGTACGACAACCCGCCAAAGTTACCCTATTGGTTATCTGACACAACGGTTACCGTGGGGTTACCTGCGAACACTCAGGGTATCCGTCGCTTAAGTTGTTGATCCCACACCCATGGAGGGGGAGGGGGGTCTGAAACAACCGCCAGACAAAGTTAATACCAAATAAGCTACTGCCTGATTTCGCTCAAGCCTGCAGCCCGAAGCCTGCAGCCTGAATCCAATAACCATGGTGAAGCCCAGAGTGGTCATCGTCGGCGGAGGATTCGGTGGCCTGACTGCCGCGGCCAGCATTGCGCGTTCTGCGGTTTCAGTGACCGTCATCGACCGCAAGAACTACCACACATTCCAGCCGCTGCTCTACCAGGTTGCGACCGCCGGACTATCGCCCGGCGAAATCGCCGCCCCGATTCGCGGCGTGTTGCATCGCTACAAGAACGTCTCCGTGCTCATGGCCGAGGTCTGCGGATTCGACCTGGAAACGCGCCGCGTCAAGCTGTCCGACTCTCAGATCGACTACGACTACCTCATCGTCGCCGCCGGCGCGTCTCACTCCTACTTCGGCCACGACGAATGGGCCGCGGCCGCGCCCGGCCTGAAGACCATCGAGGACGCGCTCGAGATGCGCCGCCGCGTGCTGCTTGCCTTCGAACTGGCGGAACGGCAGGCAGTCATCACCGGAGCGCACCAGCCGCTGAACTTTGTCATCATCGGCGCCGGTCCCACCGGCGTGGAGCTGGCAGGCACGCTGGCCGAAGTTGCGCGTCACTCGCTCGCCAGGGACTTCCGCGCCATCGATCCCCGCCTCACCCGCATCATTCTGGTGGAAGGCGAGTCGCGCGTGCTGCCGGCGTATCCCGACGAGCTGTCGCGCAGCGCGCGCCAGCAACTGGAACAACTCGGCGTCGAGGTGCGGACCTCCACGAAGGTTACTGCGGTCGAGCCCGGTCGCGTGCTGCTCGGCGACACCGTGCTGCCGTCGGCCGTCACGTTGTGGGCTGCGGGCGTATCCGCCTCTTCGCTGGGCAAAATGCTGGGCCCGACCGATAGAGCGGGACGCGTGCTGGTCCAGCCCGACCTGAGCGTTCCCGGACATCCCGAGGTATTCGTTATCGGTGACCTGGCAAACCTCGCAGGAAAGAACGGCCAGCCGCTGCCCGGACTGGCGCCGGTGGCAATCCAGCAGGGACGCGCGGTGGCACGCATGATCGGGCGCGAAATCCGCGGCCTGCCGCGTGAGCCGTTCCATTACCAGGACCGCGGCACCATGGCTACGATCGGGCGCGCCGCCGCGGTAGCTGATTTCGGCAAAATCAAGGTGACCGGATTCGTCGCCTGGATTCTTTGGCTGTTCGTGCACATCATGTCTTTGATCGGCTTTCGCAACCGCCTGCTGGTGATGCTGGAATGGTCGTGGTCGTACCTGACCTATGAGCGCTCGGCCCGGCTGATTACCGGCGACACCGCTTTGACGGGCTTTCAGCCCAGGGTCCGGGCAGAGGGTCAGGATAAGGGGCAGGCGGCTTGAGGCGGCTGCGGGCGGCTGCTTGCAATTTGGACTTGACCGCAAGGCCGGCGTCGAGGATATTTATGTCTGGGTGGGGCGCATGCGTATGTTGACGGCGATCCTGATGGCGTACGTAGTGCTGGTGATTCTGGTGTCCCCGGTCGTGCCTTCGCCGGTGACCACGGTCCCATCCAAGCACACGCTGCAGCCGCCCCAGTTCGTCGCTCCGGTCACCGCCTTGCTGTTTACCGTTGCCGCCAATCATGCGCGTGCATTCCAATGGATGGTTGGACCGCCACCTGTGCATCTGGCCCTCAGCGGTTCTGAAGTCATCGACCTGACCACAGCTCGTCTCTGCTAGCTGCCCCTTCAAAACGCGCACTAGACTTTTAAGTTCTCCTGCTACTCACCTGGGCAGGAGGTAACCCTTTCCCGGCACTCTCCTCGGGATGGGGTCTGGCGCGGGCGGCTCCCACCACACCCTTACAGCCGCCCGCGCTCTCTTATTTCGTCCTCGCAAGCGCTGAATGGGTAGTTGGCTTATCGCTCCGGATCAGACACAGGGATATCGCGCTCGAGGACGAGCGCGCTCCAAACCGGCTTCCCGTTCGGAGGGTGAGCACGGGCTGGCTACCCACCCATGGTTTTCAACTTGGGGCTGACGATCAGCTTGGCTTCGGTGGCGCGCTGCACATCGTCGGCGGTCAGGCCGGGAGCAACCTCCTCCAGCAACAGACCCTGGGGCGTCACGGTGATATAGGCCATCTCGGTGACGATGTTGTTCACCACCTTGACGCCGGTCAGCGGCAGGGTGCATTTCGTCAGGATCTTGGGCTGCCCGTCTTTGGTGGTGTGCTCCATGGCGATGATGACGCGGCGCGCGCCCGCCACCAAGTCCATGGCGCCGCCCATGCCTTTTACCACCTTGCCGGGAATCATCCAGTTGGCAAGATTGCCTTCCTCATCGACTTCCATGGCGCCCAGGACACTGAGGTTAACGTGGCCGCCGCGGATCATGGCGAAGGAGTCGGCGCTGGAGAAATACGAAGTGCCGGGAATTTCCGTAACCGTCTCCTTGCCGGCATTGATGAGATCTGGATCCTCTTGTCCTTCGAGCGGATAGGGGCCGATGCCGAGCATGCCGTTCTCCGATTGCAGAACTACGTGCATGCCTTCGGGAACGCAGTTGCCGACCAGCGTCGGCATGCCGATGCCGAGATTGACGTAGTAGCCGTCGCGCAGTTCCTGGGCGATGCGGCGCACGATGCGGTCGCGCTTGGCGGTGTCTTGTGCCTTCGGGGCTTTCGGTGTGGTGACCATAGAGTTCTCGGTTCTCGGTTATCGGTGGTTAATCCCAGGCCGCTTCGGTGCGGCGGAAGTCAGTTAAAGCTTGCTCAAATTCAGCGTACGAGGCGCGCGCATCGGCGGCCGATTGCGCCCGGTATTCTGACGCCGTTGCCAGCAGCGCGCCGAAGGAGTCCGCGATGCCGCCCATGACGTGTTCGTAAGCGGAGGTCATGACTGCCAGTTCCGCCGCCAGATCGCCGAGCGTGAAGTGCCCCTCTTCGTACAGGCGCAGGTAGCGCAAGACGCTGCTGCGGACTTCATCGGCGGTGGATTCGGGCATGGGCATGGTCGTTAGTCTCAGGACACTTTTCTTACCGTCCGCTTCTCAATGCGCTTCAGGTAATTCGTTCCCTGAAAAATGCGCTTCACGTAGACGCTGGGAGTGTGGACGTCGTCGGCATCGATCTGCCCGACTTCGACCAACTGCTCCACTTCGGCGATGGTGACGCGCGCGGCGGTGGCCATCATAGGGTTGAAGTTGCGCGTCGTCTTGCGATAGACGAGGTTGCCCCACGTGTCGCCCTTCCAGGCCTTGATAAAGGCGAAATCGGCCCGCAGGCCGCGCTCCATGATGTAGTGGCGGCCGTCGAATTCGCGCGCTTCCTTGCCTTCGGCGATCGCCGTGCCGTATCCGGTCGGAGTAAAGAACGCTGCAATGCCGGCGCCGCCGGCGCGAATGCGCTCGGCGAGGGTGCCCTGCGGGTTGAGCTCGAGTTCCAGTTCACCGCTGAGCACCATCTGCTCCAGCAACTTGTTTTCGCCGACGTAGCTGCCGATGTGCTTGCGGACCTGCTTGTTGCGCAGCAGGAGGCCGAGACCGAAGTCATCCACTCCGGCGTTGTTGCTGATCGTGGTGAGGTTCTTTACGCCTTTGTGAACCAGGGCGGCGATCAGGTTTTCGGGAATGCCGCAGAGCCCGAACCCGCCGACCAGGATGGTGGCGCCGTCCTGGACGTCGCGGATGGCTTCCTCGGCGTTGGCAACGACCTTGTTCATATAGAGAGTCCGGATGAGGAATGGGAACTGAAGATTCTACTTGCAGGGATTCGGGAATAGCAATTGCAGGAAATCAGCGGCCGAGATCGTGTTCCCAATCCGGTCAACGACTAAACAAACACCGCTTGGCTAATAGCTAAGAGCTAATTGCTAATAGGCAGCTCACTTCACGTCCTTCATCGCCAGCAGGGAGCCGTAGTCGCGGCCGGAGGAGTCCACCGCGCGGGCGACCACGCCGGCGAAGGCGGCCCGCAGTTCGGGATACCTGGCGACGATGGCCTTGATGACGGCCATGTTGTCCTGGAACGTGGCGCTGGTATTGGAGATCTCGCTGGTCGCCTGGTACTTGACGATCAGGTCAAGATTGTTGCCGTCGCTGTCGGGAAAAAGCTGCGTCACGCGATAGGTCTTGCCCCCAACCGTCAGGTTCATGGGCTGGTTCGGCGACGGAAAATCGGCGGGACGCGCCTGCTGCATCTCGTCGGCGAGCTTGTCCTGCTGCACGGTGTATTCGATTTCGATTGGCTGCGCGAGGTACCACGCCTCCAGGCAATAGAGATAAGCGGCCAGGTTCTGGCCGCGCGACTTGTACTGCCGCGCCTGGCTGAGGTACCAGTTGAGGTCGTGGCCGGCGACCTGCGTCGGCTTCACGGTGTAGCCGGCAAGAGCCCACCGGTTTCCCTGCTGCCGCAGGACCAGGCTGAGACGGACCGGCTGCCTGCCGCCGCTGACCTCTTCGGTGACCACCGCAAATCGGCCCGCCGGCAGGTTGGGAATTACGAAGGCAACGCGCTCCTGGGAATTGAAGATGCCACAGTAAAACTCGGCGCGCTCCATGGTCGCCTTGGTGGCATTTTCGAGCACGTACATGGCGGACGGCGAGGCCCGGGCGCCGGAGAAATCGGGCTTGTGCTCGGTGACCGCCGCCTCGACGCCGCCGAAGTTCGACGCCAGCGACTCAACCGCGGCGGCTTTCAGGCTCGCGTAATCACCGGCGGCGGACATGCGGATAAACGATTGCGCGGTTTGTTCCAGGGCGCTGTGGGCGCCCGGGTCGAGATCGTCGTCGCTGAGGCAGTTCTGCGCCGCAACCGCGACCGGCCTCGCCAGCGTAATGACCAGCAGAAGCGCGAACCAGGAACGGCAAAACTGCGATCTGCTGCTCATGGGACTTCTCATAAAATCTGACACTACTGTGATGGAGATGCAGTTCCGATGTTTAACGTCGCATTGTAAAGCGGCCAACGCAAGCGTTTAGAAGGTGTAGAATTCCCATATTGGCATGGTGGGCATCGGCAAATTCGCGATCGCGGCGACGGCGCTCGGCTTGAGCGCAGCCGCGTGGACGCAGGCGCCGCCCCACGCGCCGATCAAGCCGGACATTGCCAGGCAAGCGGCGAATCCTGCGGCCGCGCAGCCCGCGCCAATCCGGCCTTTGCAGCCGGCAGCACCTCCGCAGCCGGTCGTGCCGCAGCGTCCGGAGCAGATGCCTCCGACGGCGCCGCAAGTCACATTCGAGAACGGGCAGCTCAGCATCGTGGCGCAGAATTCGACGCTCAGTTCGATTCTCGTGGCAGTGAAAGCGCAGACCGGCGCGCAGTTGGAGATGCCGGCGGACACGGTCAATGATCGCGTCGCGGTAAAGCTTGGCCCGGGCAATCCGCGCGACATGCTGGCGTCCTTACTGGAAGGTTCGCGCTTCGATTACATCATGCTGGGCTCGGCTGCGGATCCCACCGCCGTGGCGCAGGTAATCCTGACGCCTCACCATGGTGGCGCAGCAACGCCCGCTGCGGGAGGCGCCTTTCAGCCGCCGCCATCACCGGGCGGAGCTGCCATGTCACGTCCTGGCCCGGGCGGGCCATTGCAGGGCGGTGTCGCACGTCCCGAGTTGAATGCCGACGATGACGAGCAGCCGGCAGTGGAAGTGCAGCCGGCGCCTCAGGCTGAACAGCCGGCGCCAGCGGCTGTGATGCCCCCGGGGACGTTTGCTCCCAACACGCAGGGGACGCAGGGGCCGGGGCCGGAACAGGCACAACCGGCCATTCCCGCGAATCCCAACCAGCCAAAGACCCCTGAGCAGTTGCTGCAAGAACTGCAACGCATGCAGCAGCAACAACAACAGCAGCAACGGCGTCAACCGCAGCAGTAACTGCCGCGTCGCGGAGTCGCGAGTAAAGGCAGGTCCCTTCTTGCGCGCCGACTGCAGTGCCGCTACGCGGCTTGCGCTTTGCGCAGCATCTGGAAAAACTCCCCGACCAGGTGGGGGTCCCACAAACCCGCGGCGGCTTCGCGGCGCATGGTTTCGGCCGCGTCTTCGTGCGGCAGCGCCGGCTTGTAGGGACGCTCGGTGATGAGTGCGTCGTACACGTCCACCACTTGCAGGATACGCGCCAGCGGCGGGATGTCCTCGCCGCGCAGACCGTCAGGATAGCCGCTTCCGTTCCAGTGTTCGTGGTGGCAGCGGATGATGGGCAACACCATGCGCAGTGTTTTCAGCGGACGGCAGATCGTCTCGCCGGTCATGGGATGCTGCTTCATGATCTCCCACTCGGCGGGCGTCAGGTTGGAGCCTTTCTTCAGGATCTCGTCGGGCACGGCGATTTTGCCCAGGTCGTGCAGGTATCCGCCACGGCGCAGCGCTACCACAGATTCCTCACCCAGCCCGAGGTGACGTCCCATCTGGCTGGCGTAGCGCGAGAGGCGCTCGCAGTGCCCCTCGGTGTAGGGATCGCGCGCCTCGACGCTGAGCCCGAGCGTGCACAGGACGTCTTCGGCGTGCTCCAGTTCGTCGGTGAATTCTTTCAGTTTGAGCAGCGAGCGCACGCGCGCGAACAGTTCTTCCGGGAAGATGGGCTTGTTGAGGAAATCGTCGGCGCCGGACTCGATGCCGCGGATTTTGTCCTCGCGGTCGGCAAGTCCGGTAATCATGACCAGCGGTATCAGACGCGTGACCGCGTCGGCCTTTAGCTCGCGGCACAGTTCGTAGCCCGACTTGCCCGGCATGATCACGTCCAGCAGGATCAGGTCCGGCAGGTGGGCACGGATCTCGCGCTCCGCTTCCTGGGCGTTATGGGCGGCGCGTACCAGGTAGCCGCCCGACTGTAGGAGCTGCGACATCAGCGCTGCGTTGTCGATGTTGTCGTCAACCACAAGAATGCGCGCCACGCGCTTCTGTTGCATGTAGGGATCCATCGGATATAGTGGACGTGGGCTGGGCAAGTTTGGTTGCATGCGCCGCACTGGTACCGCACATGCTCCCGGTATTCTATTCCATCGGCCGGTAAATGGGAGCGGATCTTGCGCTTCTTCACTGCGCGGGACTAGGCTTTTCGCCATGCGGCATTATTTCTTGGTGACCGTTGCCTGGCTGGCGCTTGCCTCCGCCGCCCTAGCCGTCCCCAAACAGCACGTTGTCAGCTTCGGCAAGTGGATGCCGGTCAAACTGTTTCTTGGGCCCAACGAGGACAAGTCGCTGGACATCAGAATTCGATCTTTGTACGTGGATGGCCGCTTGCGCGAGTTCGTCACCGGCGATCCGCACGACATCACGGAGCGCCTGTTTGTCGTGCGGCGTGCTTACCGGCTCAACGACTGGCTGCCTTCCGACGAGGGCACGGCACACAAGTGGAAGTGGCAGCGCGGGGGATGGCTGCTGGTGGACCGAGACACGGGACGAGTGAGCCAACTCAACCTGCCGAGCTTCGATGCTTTCTATTCGCTGGCAAGCTGGTATCGCGATTATGCTGCCTACTGCGGCGTCTCCGATGACGGCGCCAAGCTGTACGCCGTGGTGGCCCAGGTGGGGAGCAAGAAGCCGGTGCTGAAGCGCGAACTCGGGCCAGTCAAGGACGCCGACATGCCCGACGCGCAATGCGTCGCGCCGCAATGGCAGCGCCAGCCGACGCGCGTGACCTTCAACCCGGCGGGCGCGCAAAAGCTGACCTTCAACATTCGAGGCCACGCCGCTGATCTTGCACCGGCGCCCAACGATCCAGGGGATGAAGACAAGCACTGATACGGCAAGACCTTTATGGCAAGACCCAACGTTCGAAAAGCTATCTCATGAAATGGTTTTGGGAAGGGCGCGGCTTTTGGAAGGGCACGGCTTAAGCCGTGCCGCCCAGAGCCGCGAATAATGCGGGCTTTAGTCCCTGAGGGAATCCGCACTATACTGAAGTGGTTCGTTCCGACATAGCTTCTAGCGGTTTAGAAATGGACCCGAGAACCGAAAACCGACAACCCGAAACTGAAACTCTCATGAAGTCCCTCGACGAATATCTGCGCGAAGCCGAAGCTGCCCACGGTCATCTCTGTGCCGGGCAGGTGCTCGGCGTGCGCATGGCGATGCTCGGGCTGCGGAAGTTGGGCATCGAGGACCCGCGCGGCAGAGACCGCAAGCGCCTGGTGACCTTCGTCGAGATCGATCGCTGTGCCACCGACGCCGTCGCCGTCGTCACCGGATGCCGGCTGGGCAAGCGCGCCCTGAAGTTCCGCGACTGGGGCAAGGTAGCAGCGACGTTTGTCGATGTTTCGACCGGCCGCGCCTTCCGCATCGCCGCGCGCGAATCCTCAAAGGCGCTGGCCAAGAGCATGCACCCTGAGATCGAAAACAAAAATCAGCAGCAGATGCTTGCCTACCGCGAGATGTCCAGCGAAGATTTGTTCGACGTGCAGCCGGTCACCGTGGACCTGCCGCCGGAGGAATTTCCCGGCTACAAGGCAGAACGCGTAGTGTGCGCCAAATGCGGCGAAGGCATTAACTTCCGGCGCGAGGTGGTGCGCGACGGGCAGGCGCTGTGCCGCGCGTGCGCCGGAGAGGCGTACTACCGGCCGGCGTAGGAATCGCCATGGGTCAACAGATTGTGAAAGACGATCCTGATCCCAGGGAGCCAAACAGCGAATCCGAAGGCGAACGCGCTCCCACCGCGAACCTCATGCGCACCTGTCCTACCTGCTCGGCGCCGCTGGAGGAACACCACTGCAAGCTGGTGTGCGGGCGCTGCGGCTTCTTCCTCAGTTGTTCCAATTTCTACTGATCAGCGCCGGGCGTCGGATCGTCCGGTTTCTGGGAATGGCTGTTGGTCTGTTTCCAGACGCGCTCCACGGTGTCCTCGATGAGCGGCAGCGCAGGCGAAGCGTTCCCCGGGTGCAGCGCCGCTGCCAGCGCGTAATCCCAGCGCTCGGCATAGGAGTCCTGCTTCGCCGGCCTGCATTCCACCTCGCCCGCATAAACATATCCCAGCCACAGCAGGGCGGAGATGTTGTACGCCACCATTTTGCTCAGTTGAAAAAAGATCTTTGCCTGCAAGCCAAAATTGGAAAGCGCCGCGACAGCGACCAGATCGACCGCGGCGCTGACGCCGAAGCCCAGCGCGATACCGAAAATGCGGTGGCGGAGCGTGACACCCAGATAGCTGGAGGAGAGCAGCATGAGCAGCACCAGCCCGCACTGCATGACCTCGACGCTGCGCATGAGGTTAAGGATGGTGGCGAACAGGGGCGTCTGCGCCGCCGGTTTCGAGGTCGTGGCCAGCAATACGGCAGCCAGCAACAGCACCAGCGCGGCCCAGCGGAAAAGCACGGCGCCGAATTTACGCAAATCCCCAAACGGCCGGAATATCCCAATGAAAACCTCGTACAGGACGCCGAAACCGAGCCCGATACTGACTGCGGACATTGCCCAGTACGCATAAAAGTACTGTAGATACGAGCGATGGTAAATGTAGAAGCCGACCGCGAAATCGACGATCTGGAAAACGGCGAACGCAAAAAAGCAGGGGAATTCCTTGGCCAGTTTTCGGCGGCGCATCAGGGCCGCAAGACACACGAATACCGGCGCCGGCGCGATCCACAGCACGTAGTAGAAAATCCGGAGCACAGACATGGGCGCGAGACGGAGCATAGCCCCGTCGCCCACGTCCGAGCAAGCATTTTGTGTCTGCCCGCTACCGCTTCATTACCGGCTCGGCGGTATCGGCGGCAGGCAGCGCGGATCCGCATTGGGGTCGCACGCGGGCGCCGGGCCTCCGCCTGCTACCATGACAACGTTGTTCTTGGGATTCTTCGGCATGGCCGCAACCGACAAAAGACCCAGCAACATCATCCCGGCGATCGCAACACGAACGACTGATTTCATGACAGCCTCCTAAATTGGGATGGAATTTCCCTAGATTCGCAGTCTAGCCGACCCGGAACGGGCTGCGGAACTGAATTTTCAGTACAATCTAGTGCTGGTAGTTTATGCCGGGAAGTTTGTAAATAAATGCTGCTGCGGCCGGCAGCGCGCATCATCGTGAACCAGAGCATGTCAACGTGGGGAGGTCCAGCCATGCCGACTACCGCCGATGAAGTGGAACTGCACATCAGCAAGATTGGCGAGCAATGGGCGCGGCACTGGAACGCCGGCGACCTGGACAAGCTGATCCAGGCCTACGCGCCCGATGCCGTGTACATGCCGCCGCATCATCCCGCCGTGCACGGACGCGATGCCATTTACGATTACCTGATAACGCCGATGCAGCATGGGGTCGGCGAGCTTACCTACGAGGTCACCTTCATCAAGCACTCCGCCGACCTGGCCTACGATGTCGGCCGCTACTCCATGTCGGTTCCGCGGGACCTCGGCAAACGCCAGGACCGCGGCAAGTACCTGACCGTCTGGCGGCGCCAGCCCAACGGAGAGTGGCTGATCGTGGCCGATACCTGGTCGAGCGATTTGCCAAGTACCACTAGCGCCAGTGGCTAGTGGCCGGCGCTCAGGGGCCAGTGGGTCGTTCGGTCTCTCAGTCTCTTTAAGTCTCTTTAAGTCTCTCGGTCAAGCGGTCCGCTCTCCCGGAGACCGATAGACTGATAGGCCGAGCGACCTGCACAGAAACTCCATAGGAAAGGAAAAAGATGCTATGCAGCGCAAAGGCAGTGCAGTGTGGAACGGCGGATTGAAGGACGGGAAGGGAACGGTTTCCAGCGCCAGCGGAGTGCTCTCGAACACGCCCTACTCTTTCACCACGCGCTTTGAAAACGAGAAGGGCACGAATCCGGAAGAGCTGATTGCGGCGGCTCACGCCGGCTGCTTCTCCATGGCCCTGTCGGCGCAGTTGGGTAACGCAGGGTTGAAGCCGGAAAGGATCGCCACCGAAGCGACCGTCACGCTGGAGAAGCTGGAGTCCGGGTTCGCGATCACGCAGGTGCATCTGCAAACCACGGCGCGCGTGCCGGGCGCATCCGCGGAAGCGTTTCGCCAGGCGACAGAAAACGCCAAGAGCGGCTGCCCGGTGTCGAAGCTGCTGAACGCGAAGATCACCTTGGACGCCAAGCTGGAGGAATCGCGGGCAGCGGACTGACACTGTTCATCGCGGCATTCCTAACCGCTGTTCGCAATCGGCCAGACGCCGCCGCAGGTGGCGCCTCGGCCGCGCGATCCGCTCGAACCATCCACCGGCGCGACGATGGTGCCGGACACGCCGCAGCAACGCGCGTTGGTCCTGAACTGGTCGAGCGCGCCCGCCAAAACAGCGGCAGACGTAGCGCGCTTCGGCGCCGATGATGGGGACGACGTAGAAGGTTTGGTGTGCGCCTTGTCCCTATGATATCAAGTGTGCCCTATGCGTCGCCTGATGATTCCCGCCCTCGTGCTGTGCGCGTGTTTGGCTGCCGCCCAGACCCAGCCCGACTCCGCCTTGCTGGCCGAAGTCCAGAAGATCAAAGCCATTGATAACCACACCCACGTGCTGAAGGTGGTTAGGCCTGGGCAGCAGGACACCGAATTCGACGCGCTGCCCTGTGATCCGCTGGAGCCCTCGGGCGCACCCACCATGACGCGCCCCGACAACCCGGCTTTTCTGTCCGCGTGGACCGCGCTCTACAACTATCCCTACCATGACGCGGCGCCCGAGCACCTGCGCGAACTGCAGGAGTCGAAAGACCATGTCCGCCGCGACCAGGGCGACAACTTTCCCACCTGGGTCCTCGACCGGCTGGGCATCGCAACCATGTTCGCTAACCGGGTCGCCATGGGCCCGGGCCTCAGCCCGCCGCGATTCCGCTGGGTACCCTATGACGACCCACTGCTGTTTCCGCTGAACAACGCGGCCATGGCGGACACTCCGGATCGCAAGATCTTCTTCGCGCGCGAAGAGGCTTTATTGCGGCGCTACGCCTCGGATCTGCAGATAGAACGCCTGCCCGTCTCGCTGGATGAATATGTGGCCCGCGTCGTGCTGCCGACGCTGCAACGTCAAAAGCAAGCCGGGGCGGTGGCGGTCAAATTCGAGGCGGCATACCTGAGAGCGCTCGATTTTGCGCCCGCATCGCGGGAGGCTGCGTCCGGCGTTTACCTCCGGCAGATGGGTGATGCCCGTCCGACACGGCTCATTCCGCCTCCCTCCAACCGAATACAAGGTCCTGCAGGATTATCTTTTCCACGTGATCGCCGCCGAAGCGGGGCGGCTCGGCCTCCCGGTCCACATCCACACCGGTGCGGGATGCGGCGGCTATTTCCAGCTCGGCGGCGCCAACCCGCTGCTCCTGGAGGCGGACCTTGACGATCCCACCCTGCGTAAAACCAACTTCGTCCTGTTGCATGCCGGCTGGCCGTTCACCCGCGAAACCGCGTTCATGATGGGAAAGCCCAACGTGTGGGCGGATACCTCGGAAGGCTGGATGATCTCGCCGCGCGAGCTGGCCAACTACATGCGCAGTTGGCTGGAGTGGTTCCCGGAGAAGGTATTGTTTGGCACCGACCTGTACGCCGCCACGCCTGAGATCGGCTGGGAAGAAGTCGGCTGGCAAACTTCGCAGGGTGCGCGCTGGGCCTTGACCGAGGCGCTAACCGGGATGATACAAGACGGAGAGATCAGCCGCGTGCGCGCGCTCCAACTGGCGCGCATGGTGCTGCACGACAACGCGGCGAAACTGTACGGGATCCCCTGACCATCGTGTTCCGATACGACGGAGTATTATTAAACTCTATCTGGAGATGGCACCCGATCTCGTCTGTCCGCGTTGTGGTGAACCGCTGCTCCCCGGCCAACCGGATTGTCCCTACTGCACGGGCCGCAAAAGGATTCCCCTCCATCATCGCGAGCCGGTGATCATTGCCGCGGTGGTGATGGTCGCGGTGGCGCTGTGGGTGGCGACCACCTTCGTGACCAAAGCCTACGCCGCGCGCCAGCAGCAACTCGCGCGCCAGTGGTTCGAGCGCGGTGACGGCGACTTGCGCGCTCAACACCTGGACGCAGCCGTACGCGAACTGCAATCGGCGCTGGCGTATTCTCACGACAATTTCCAATATCGCCTGCGGCTGGCCGAGGCGCTCGCCGCCCAGGGTCACACACGGCAGGCGCAAGGTTACTTGCATGCGTTGTGGGACGAAGATCCGGCCAACGGCACGGTGAACCTCGAACTGGCGCAATTGGCGGCGCGCAGCAATGACGTGGCGGGCGCGCTGCGCTTCTATCACGGCGCGGTTTACGGCATCTGGCAGGACGATCCGGCGCAGCGGCGCCGCGAGGCACGCTTCGATCTCATCGAATTCCTGCTGGCGCACCGCTCCCCCCAGCAAGCGCAGTCGGAGCTCATCGCTCTAGCCGCCGACCTGCCGCGCGATCCCGCGCTCATGCTGCGCGTTGCCGGCTTGATGATGAAGGCAGGCGACTACGCGCGCGCCTTGCAGGGATTTCGTGAAGCGCTCGCACTCGCGCCGAACCATGCCGCTGCGCTCGCGGGCGCGGGAGAAGCGGCCTTTTCCCTGCAGATGTACACCGAAGCGAGCGGCTACCTGCGCCGCGCGATTGCCGAGGACACCCAGGACCCGCAAGCCGCAGCGCATTTGCAGACCGCGGAACTCGTGCTGCTAATGGATCCTTACCAGCGCCGGCTTCCGGCCTCGGAGCGGGAGCGGCGCATCATAGACGCCTTTGCGCAGGCCGGCATTCGCCTGCAGCAGTGCGCCTCCGCGCGCAATATCAAGCTGGATCAGCCGCTGGGAAATGACCCGCTCGCCACCGATTACGCGAATTGGACGGCGCTGAAGCCGCGGGTGAACCCGCGCTCTCTACGCCGTAATCCGGAGCAGGGTGATGCTGCCATGGATTTGGTGTTCCGAATCGAGCGCGATACGGAGCAAGTCTGCGGGCCAGGCAGTGCGGCTGACTTGGCATTGCTGTTGATCGCGCAGCGGCGGGAAGGCACCACGCCGTGAGCGCGCCCGACAACCCCGTTCCGGTGGTGGCTCCGGAGACGGAAATCGCGGCGCCTGCCGGCGGAATGAATTTCCGCCTGTTGCGCCGGGCGTTTGCTGAGGACCGCCTGTTTCTGCTGTTGGCGGTTGTGATCGGCGTGCTCTCCGGCCTTTCGGTGGTGTGCTTCCGGATTGCGATTGACTGGTCGCGGCTTCACCTCCTGGGTTCGGCCGTGCCGCCCACCGGATTGCGGCTGATGCTGGCGCCGGCGTTGGTCGGATTGCTGGTTGCTGCCATCGTGATGCTGGCGTTCCCGCGCGTGCGCGGCAGCGGCGTCAACCAGACCAAGGCCGCGCTCTACATTTACAACGGTTACATCCCCTTCCGCACCGTCATCGGCAAATTCCTCTGCTCCGCCCTGGCGATTGGCGCCGGTCATTCGCTCGGGCCGGAAGATCCCGCCTTGCAGATCGGCGCCGGCATCGCCTCCGCGCTCGGACGCAGGCTGCACTTGTCGCGCGAGAAGGTGCGCTTGATTGCGCCGGTGGGCGCGGCCGCGGGGCTGGCCGCCGCCTTCAATGCGCCGATTTCCGCGGTGCTGTTCGTAATCGAGGAAGTGATCGGAAGATGGAGCGCGGGCGTGCTCGGCGCGGTCGTGCTGTCGGCGGTCGCCAGTGCAGTGGTGGAGCGCTGGTTCTTGGGATTCGCGCCGCTGTTCAGAATTCCCGCATTTCAAATGTTCCGACCCGGCGAACTGCTGGCGTACGCGGTGCTCGGCGTGGCTGGCGGATTCGCGTCGGTCGTGTTCTCGAAGGCCATCGCCTTCCTGCGTCCACGCCTAAAAGCGATGCCGCACTGGACGCAGTTCATTCAACCGGGTGTTGCCGGCCTGCTCATCGGATTCATAGGGTTCATCGGGTTCCCGCAGATCATGGGCGCGGGCTACGAGTACGTGGACCAGGCCATGCACGACCAGTTCACCTGGCAATTTCTCGGCATCCTCGCCGGCCTGAAGATTCTCTCGACGACCATCTCGTTTGTCAGCGGCACGCCTGGCGGGATGTTCGCGCCCACGCTGTTCATCGGAGCCATGCTGGGAAGCGCGGTAGGCGGCGTGGAGCACGTCATTTTTCCGCAACTGAACGGCTCCTCGGCGGCCTATGCGCTGGTCGGAATCGGCGTCCTGTTCGCGGGATTCCTGCGCGCACCCATGACCTCGGTGTTCATGGTCCTGGAGGTCAGCGGGAATTACTCCATCATTCTGCCGGTGATCATCGCCAACGCCATCGCCTATCTCGTCTCGCGCGCGCTGCAACCGGTGCCGATCTTCGACCTACTGTCGCGGCAGGACGGGATCGACTTGCCGTCCATGGAAGAGCAGCGCGAGTTGTCGGTACTGCGCATTGAGGACGCGATGCGTCCGCCGCCGCCCGCCGTGCTGCACGACGACCTGACGGTGGGCGAGGCGGTCAAGCGCGCCGAGCACGCCGGCGACGAACTTCTGCTGGTGCGACGATCGCCCGCCGGGTGGAGCGTGGTGCGAAAGGATGAGCTGGCGAAGATGGCAAGCCTCGGCAAGCAGGAGATGTCGCTGCTCACCGTGCTTCCGCCGGCGCGAGCGCCCATCCTGCACCCCGATCATCCGCTGGACACCGCCCTGCACTATATTTACGATTTCCGCCTGCTGCCGGTGGTGCATCGCGCCGACCAGCAGCGGCTGGAAGGCGTCCTCACCATGGCCGACATCTTGCGCGCCTACCGCGGCGCCGACGTCGAGCCCGCCCCCGCGCCGCAGATGCCGTAAATTCCTCGCTCCGGTGGCGCCGAGCTTCAGGCCCGCGATTTAGCCTGATGCGCCTTTCGGCTTAGCGCAGTTTTTGTGAATAGTGCAGTCGTCGGTGATTGGCAGTCTTGAAGGGGCACGGCGGAACTACCGTAAACTGCTCCGGCTGCTGAATAATGCCCTCTGGACACTGGTGGAAGCGCACGGCTTTAGCCGTGCGCGAAGGGACACAATGAAGTTCTGGGCTTTAGACCTGGGATCACTCACACCCGTCCCGGCGCTCTCAGCAATCGCGCCGGAAAAGTGACAATCGCCCACAACAATTTCAGCACGCCGCCGACGGCAATTCCAAGGATCCGAAACGGCAGCAGGAATAGCCAGACGATCGGGTACAGCACCAGCGCCAGCAGTGCGATGGGCCAGCACAGTACAAACAGGATGCACCACAGCACAAACGTCAGCACGGGGAATCTCCTGCATAAAGATACGCCTGCCCGACCCGAAAAGTTCGCACCACACTCCAGCTCGCAAACAAGGAAGGGGGCGCACCATGGCGACCCTGAAATCCTCTAGGATTTGGCCGCCATGCCAGCCAATTCCGCCAGCGACTCCGCGTACGGCGCCCGCACGACGCCACGTTCGGTGATGATCGCGGTGACGTACTGGTGCGGGGTCACGTCGAAGGCGGGGTTCTCCACCTTGACGCCGGTGGGCGCAATCTGGCGGTCGCCGATATGCGTGACTTCGCGCGTGGAGCGCTGCTCGATGGGAATGCGGCTGCCGTCGGGCGTGTCCATGTCAACCGTGGAAAACGGCGCGGCTACATAGAAAGGAATTCCGTGTTCTTTCGCCAGCACCGCGACGGTGTAGGTGCCGATTTTGTTGGCGACGTCGCCGTTGGCGGCAATCCGGTCTGCGCCCACCACCACGGCCCTGATCTTCCCCTGTTTCATCATCGCCCCGGACATGTTGTCGGAGATCACCGTAGTGGGAATGCCGTCCTGCATCAGTTCCCACGCGGTCAGGCGCGAACCCTGCAGGAAAGGGCGCGTCTCGTCGGCGTAGACGTGCAGTTTCTTGCCCTGCTCGATCGCCGCGCGGATGACGCCCAGCGCCGTTCCGTAGCCGCAGGTGGCGAGTGCGCCCGCATTGCAGTGGGTGAGCACGCCGCCGCTGGCCGGCAGCAACACTGCGCCGTGGCGTCCCATGGCTTCGTTGGCCGCGATGTCTTCCAGGTACATCTGCCGCGCCTCGGTGATCAGTGCCTGCTTGAGTTGCGGCAGTGGCAGTTCGCCGGCTTCCTCGAACTTGCGCTCCATGCGCCGGATGGCCCAGAACAGGTTGACCGCCGTCGGGCGCGTCTCGCCGATCGTTTCGCAAATCTGTTCGAAGTCTCGCCGCAGCTCGGAAAGGTGGTCCGCGTCGGAATCGCGCACGCCGAGCGCTATGCCCATCGCCGCCGCGACCCCGATTGCGGGTGCGCCGCGCACCGTCATATTGCGAATCGCCTCCGCGACCTCTTCATACGTCCGCGCGGTGACGTACGTCTCCTCCGTGGGCAGCTTGCGCTGATCAATAAAACGCACGCCGTCTTCCGTCCATTCCAAGGTTTTAACCATAAGATCTTCGATCGGGTAATCGGGTATTTGAAAACGCCTCTCAGCCGCGCGCTTCACTAACTCTTTGCAGCCGCAGGTGCTCTTCGCGGATCTCGCTTGCCGTGAAAATCGAGACAAACGGCGCGGGCGCGGCCGCCTTCTCGACGTTCGAACGTCCACCCGCCTCCTCGCGCTCCACCAGGCACATCACGCCGATCACCTCGAAGCCGAACTCGCGCGCCGCTTCGATCGCTTGCACCGTGGACGCGCCCGTGGTGCATACGTCATCCACGATTACCACTCGTGCGCCGCTTTCGCGGAAGCCCTCGATGCGCTGGTCCGTGCCGTGTCCCTTCTCGCCCTTGCGCACGATGAAGGCGTGTACCAGCCAGGCCCCGATCGCATCGGCTGGCTCGCGCTCGGGACGCCGCGACTGCACCTGCTGCGCGGTCAGCATCGCTACCGACACCACGATCGGATCGGCACCCAGCGTCATGCCGCCGATGGCCTGTGGCGTCCAGCCGCGCCGGTAGAATTCATCCACGAACGTGCGCGCCGTGAGACGCGCGCCCTCGGCATCCAGCGTAGTGGCGCGGCAGTCGATGTAGTAGTCGCTGGTCGCGCCGGAGGATAGCTTGAATACGCCGAGCCGGAACGACTTCCGCGCCAGCATCGCCAGCAGTTCTTGTCGCGGCACCATCATGTCCAACAAAATACCACGCGCCGCGCCCGCCCGACTTGAACTAAGAACCAGGAATCGAGAAGTCAGATGTCAGACTGCGAGCCGGCCCAGGTGTACTTCTTCCTTCTACTTCTTACTTCTTACTTCTTACTTCTTACTTCTTACTTCTTCTTCCGGCATGGGCTCTGTTGACATCCTCGTCCCGGAACGCAAGGTCGCGGAACGCAAGGTCGAGCGCGCGAAAGAACCTAGCCCCCGGCGTGAGCCGTGGGACAATCGCCAAAACGGCGAACCAGCCCGCTTTAGGGGGCGAAAGAAATAGCGCCCACAATACGGCGGCCCCTGGTCCTGTGGCCTTCAGGATAGCCTTTCCAGGTGTCGGAAGGCGTCGCTGGCCACGTAGAGCAGGGTGAACAGCGTGCCGTTGTATCCAACGTGGACAAGAAACGTCGTCGCCACCGATCCCGTGCGCGCGCGTACCGCCGTCAGCACCACGCCGACGAAGAACAGCAGCAACAGCGGCGCCCAGGCATTGGCCAGTTGCGAGGTGTGGATAAAGGCAAACAGCGCCGCCGTGATCAGCACCGCCGCCATCATTCCCAACCGGCGTGCCAGGGCGGCATACATGAATCCGCGGAAGAACAGTTCTTCGACCAAGGGAGCGAAGGTCACGCCGAAAACCGTCATCATGTAGGCGCCCGCGGTGTCGCGGAAATAGCGGTCGATGGGCAGCGACTGGGGAATCGGCAGCAAGGTCGACGCGGCCTGCACCATCAGCGCCAGCGCGACACCGAGTCCGGCCCATCCCACCCACCTTACCCGCGGCCAGTGCCAGCCGACCACGGGCCAGAAGCTCCGTCCTGGCGACCGCACCAGCCACACCATGTAGATCACCACCACCAGGTAGGCGGCGAATTGCGCCGGAACCACCACCCGCGGATTGCGCGCCAGATCGGAGGTGGAGACGTGCACGGGGCCGGCATTCGTGATCGCCACTCCCATCGCGATCATGCTGAACAGGCCGATCGCGATTGCCGCTACCACCGCGATGCGAACCACATCCCCAATTCCCCACGGCGGATCCTCAGCCACGGCCTTGCCCGGCGACGGTGCGTGCGCTTCTCCAGCCCAAGGCGCAGTGTTCTGTTGCTCCGGGGAAGGCGGATTCTTGCTGTGGGGCAAACGATTTAGCCTCGATGACAACTCTACTTGGATGTCAGGCAGGCCGCAAATCGCCGTGTATCTTCGCGTTTCACAGCGCGCTATCTTCCGCTACACTGTTGCCAACCACGCCTATGCCCCGTTTCAAGTTCGTCGCCGAAGCTGCGAACAGCCGCTTGGTGCGCTGGTACATCGGACCGGCGATGCTGGTCGCAATTGCCCTGCTGATCACCCTGCAAGTACCCGACGTCGAACTGCACTCGTTCTTCAGTATTTTCCTGGCGGCGGTCGCAGTTTCCGCCTTTGAGGGCGGATGGCAGGCGGGCGCGGTGGCGGCGGCGCTCTCCATGTTCGCCAGCGACATCTTTTTCCTTCGTCCCACCTGGGACTCGCTCGTCAACAATCCCAACCAGTCGCCGCGCCTGACTTCGGTCCTGCTGATCGAAAACCGCAGCGACTGGATTCGCCTGATCGCCTTTGCCTTCACCTCATTCATCATTTGCCTGCTGGCGGCGCTGGTTGAGCGCAAGGAGCAGGCCGTGCGCGGCGCGCAGCAGTCCGTCACCCTGCAGCGGAAAGAAATCGAGTTCCTCAAGAGCACCGCCAAGATTTGGACGTGGGAGTACGACCTGCAAAACCGGCGCGTCACCTGGACCAACATGTACAGCACGATTGCCATGCGCCGGGAAGAACCGGTGGAGATATGGCTGGAATCCATTCATCCCGAAGACCGGAATCGCGTGAAGGCCGCGCTTGATCGCGCGCTGGTGGAGGGGGAATTTGAAGCCGAGTATCGTGTCTTCGTGAACCAGGCCGAACCGCGCCGCGTCATGGGCCGGGCCGTGCTTTACTCCATCGGCGGACAACTCGCCGGGCTGCGCGGCATTGAAATTGACCGCGAGACTCGCGGCTCTCCGGTGGCGGCGTCCGCAAAGACTAAACCACCGCCGCGCGCCGGCTGAAGTACTCCGCCAGGGCCTGTCCGGTGTACGACTTCCTCATCTTTGCCACCTGCTCGGGTGTGCCCTGCGCGACCATGCGCCCGCCGTCCTCGCCGCCTTCGGGGCCCAGGTCCACGATCCAGTCGGCATTGGCGATCACGTCTAGATTGTGCTCGATGATGATGATGCTGTTGCCCAAATCCGTCAGCCGATGCAACACCTCGAGCAGTTTGTGCACGTCGTCAAAATGCAGTCCGGTCGTCGGCTCGTCCAGCAGGTAAAGCGTGCGTCCGGTCTGGCGTTTCGACAACTCGCGCGCCAGCTTGATGCGCTGCGCCTCGCCGCCCGACAGCGTTACCGCCGACTGCCCCAGATGGATGTACCCCAGCCCGACATCCACTAGCGTTTGCAGCTTCTGGCGGACCTGGGGAATGTTTTCCAGGACCGGCAACGCGTCCGCGACCGGCATCTCCAGCAAGTCGGCGATCGAAGAGTCCTTGTACTTCACGGCTAGCGTCTCGTGGTTGTAGCGCCGCCCGCCACAGACCTCGCACTGCACATACACGTCGGGCAGAAAATTCATTTCGATGCGGCGCTGCCCTTCGCCCTGGCAGGCTTCGCAGCGTCCGCCCGGCACGTTGAAGGAGAACCGTCCCGCCTTGTAACCGCGCTCGCGCGATTCCGGCAGCATGGCGTAGAGATCACGGATGTGCGTGAACACGCCGGTGTAGGTAGCCGGGTTGGAGCGCGGCGTGCGCCCGATCGGCGACTGGTCGATGCGGATGACCTTGTCAATGTTCTCCGCGCCCGCGATCGCCTTGTGCTCGCCAGGCTCTTCGCGCGACCGGTATAGCTGTTTGGCCAGCGCGCGATAGAGAATGTCGTTCACCAGCGTGGATTTTCCCGAGCCGGACACACCCGTTACCAATGTCATTACGCCCAGCGGGAAACAGACGTCGAGACCCTTCAGATTGTTCTCGCGCGCTCCTAGCACGCTGACGGCGTGGCCGTTGGTGTGCCGCCTCTCCGCCCGGTGCGGGATTCTCTTCTTGCCGGAGATGTACTGTCCGGTTAGCGATTCCGGCGCCTCCATGATCTCCTTGGGAGTGCCCGCAGCCACCAGCGCGCCACCATGTCGTCCGGCGCCGGGGCCCAGATCGATCACGTAATCGGCGCGGCGGATCGTCTCCTCGTCGTGCTCCACCACCAGCACCGTGTTGCCCAGATCGCGCAGCGACTCCAGCGCCTGCAGCAGCCGGTCGTTGTCGCGATGGTGCAACCCGATCGAAGGCTCATCCAGTACGTACAGGACGCCGCGCAGCTTCGATCCGATCTGCGTTGCCAGCCGGATGCGCTGCCCCTCTCCGCCCGACAGCGTTGCCGCCGAGCGTTCCAGCGAGATGTATCCCAACCCGACCGCATTCAGGAACTGCAAGCGCTCGGCGATTTCCTTCACCACGCGCCCGGCGATCTGCGCCTCGCGCTCGCTCAGGCTGATCTGCTTCACCGCACCGATGGCGCGCGAAACCGGCAACGCCGTGAAGTCGGCGATGGACATCCCGTTCACCTTCACCGCCAGGCTTTCCGGCCGCAGCCGCTTGCCATGACACGCCGGACATTCGGTGGCGCTCATGTAATTCAGCAGCCACTCGCGATAGCCTTCCGACGTCGATTCCTCCAGCGTCTGCCGCATAAACGCCAGAACTCCGCGCCAGCCGATGCGCGGCGAGCCGTTCGCCTCGGCGCCGTACAGCAGGAAGGTTTGCGCTTTGGCCGGCAGTTGTTCGAACGGCGTATTCAAGTCGATGCCGGCCGACGCGGCTGCGATCTGCACCATGTGCCGCAAGTTCGCCGAGCCCGAGCCGGGCCCCAGGGCGCCGTCCAGCAGCGGCTTCGACCAATCGACGATTACTTTCGCCGGGTCGAAATCGTACTTGCTGCCCAGCCCGTTGCATTGCTTGCACGCGCCGTACACGCTGTTGAACGAAAACGAGCGCGGCTCCAGAACCGGCACGCTGATCCCGCAATCCGGGCACGCCAGCCGCGAGGAGTACAGGTGTTCCTCGCCTCCCACTACCACTACTTGTACCAGTCCGACGGTAAGTTTCATCGCCAGCGCCACCGACTGTTCCAGCCGTTTCTCGATGCCCGGTTTCACCAGCAGGCGGTCGATGACTACTTCAATCGTGTGGTTCTTGCGCTTGTCGAGGCGGATGTCTTCTTCCAGGTTCACCAGTTCGCCGTCAATGCGGGCGCGCGGGAAGCCGTGCTGCGCCAGCTTCTCCATCTCTTTCCTGAATTCCCCTTTGCGCCCGCGTACGATGGGCGCCAGGATCATCACCCGCTCTTCCGGTTTCAGCGCCATCACCCGCGACACGATCTGTTCCGCCGACTGCCGCGAGATCGGCTGTCCGCATTTGGGACAGTGCGGCACGCCCACGGTCGCGTACAGCAGACGCAGGTAATCGTAAATTTCGGTGATGGTGCCCACCGTGGAACGCGGGCTGCGGCTGGTGGTTTTCTGCTCGATGGAGATGGATGGGCTCAGCCCGTCAATCGCGTCCACGTCCGGCCGCTCCATCTGATCGAGGAACTGCCGCGCGTACGCCGACAGCGTTTCCACGTAGCGCCGCTGTCCCTCTGCGTAGATGGTGTCGAAGGCCAGCGACGACTTGCCCGATCCGCTCAGCCCGGTGACTACGGTCAGCGCGTTGCGCGGAATCTCGACGTCGATATTCTTGAGGTTATGCTGCCGCGCCCCGCGGACCGAAATCTTGGTAATCGCCATGGAAAAAAATGTGGCGCGGGCCCCCTCCCGCGTATTTCGTGCCTTTCCCGCAGACCATGTCCCTTGGAGACGTGGACGGCTCCCCTAGAAAGTCCGACAGTGAAGAAGCGCAACTCTACTCCGTATCCTAGTTGTTAACAGCGGCCGGCGTCAACAGGAGCTACAGTGTTCGGTTGGCCGAAAATCCGAACGACCTCTGGGTCGGCTGGTGGCCAGCGACCATCGGCCAGCGACCATCGGCTTCTTTATGACCGAACATTGCTGCCAGATGCTGCAGGACTCCGTGGAAGGCGATGCCATCCTCAACCAGCCGCTGCGCACCATGCACGGGCGCATCCTGAACGAGATCGATTCCGACTATGCGGTGCGCTCGCCGGAGGACCGGCCCAATCTGTATCCGATGAATTTTTGTCCGTTTTGCGGACGAGCGGTTTCGCGCACCATCTGGAACGCGGAAAAGAAAAAGTGAATGAAACAACTAAGTGAATTTTCCCGGCTTAACCGGATGTGAATTCGAGCTGTCCTAACAACGAAATGGTTGCCTTCCGGCTCGCGTCGGCGAGTTGAAGGGCGGCTTCTTCGGCGGTCCATCCAGGGTGCTGGAGACCGCATCCAAGGAAAGGGCGGTCGAACTTGAATCCGTTGATCGTCGCACTCACGCTTCTCGTCATTATCACCGCCGCGGTGGCTATCGGCGTCATGCTCGGTTACGCCGCCGTCGCTCTCATGCTTCACGCCATGCGACGCGACTCGCAGCCGGCCCCGGAGCGCGCCTTCACCGCCACCGAGGCCTCCAGCAGCGGCTAGCGCCGTTTCATCTTTTCTGGAGGCGCTGTCATCCCGGGCGGAGAGGGCTCCCGCGCGTCTTCCAAAGACGGTCGTCCTGCCGTCGCTGCTCTCAGGATCCTGCGGCGCTCCGCGCGGTTCAGGCGCCAACCGCGCAGGGATGTGAAACCAGATCGAGGTACGAGATCAGTTGCACGCCACATTCCTGCAAAAGGTCGCGTGTGGTGGCCGACGTCAGCAGGGCGAGTTCGGTTTCGCGCGCAGCCGTGAGCGCGCTCAGGGGACGCAGCGCGGCGTCGCTGTAACCGGGATGCGTCACCAGCTCCCACGTGCCTTCCGGGATGCGCTGGATCAAGGCGCGCAAGCGCCGCCGGTCGAGGAATCCGGTGAGCACGATGCCGACGGTGCCGTCGGTTGTGGCCAGTCCTTCCGCTTCCACCAGCTTGCGGAATTCGCCCGCCATGGACTGGAACACGCGCACTGCACAGTAGCGGCTGAGCAGCTTCGGTCGCGATGACACCTCCACCAGCCGGACGATCGGGTCGGGCTCGAACGGATTGCGGACCGCGCCAATGCCGCGCTCCTTCGCCGCCTGCAACAACGGACCAAGCACCCGCGGAAACAGGTGCGTGTGCTTGTGAGTGTCGAAGTGAGTGAGGGTGATTCCGGCGGATTGCAGCTTGCCCATCTGCGCGCCGGCTTCGTTCCTGATTTCGTCGGCGGAGAGGCGGTTGCGCAGGGCTGCCCGCGCGAAGCGCGCAAAACCGGGGCGAAAGTAACCATCGCGCGCCAAGGTGGGAAGTTGCGATGGCGGCGATACCGGCGCGAGCTGGATCAGGTCAACGTGGCAGCCGACCGATATCTGCGGCAGACCGCGGGCGAGCGCGACGGCTTCGTCGAATTCGGGCCCGCTCGCCATCAGCGTGGCGGAGGTGACCACGCCCCGCTCATGGGCTTCGGCGATTGCGCGATTGACGCCGCGCGTGAGGCCGAAATCGTCGGCGTTGATGATCAGCCGCTTCATCCCGAAGCAGTGTAACCGACGGGATGCCGGTGCGCCGATCTCCGAAGCCCAGGATACAATAGGATTCTGTCAGGCGGGCCCGTAGCTCAGCGGTTAGAGCAGTGGACTCATAATCCATTGGTCCCAGGTTCAAATCCTGGCGGGCCCACCAAAAGAATCAATCGCTTATACGAGTGGCCATTTTTGAATTGTGCCGGAAAGAGCCGCTAAGTCCATTGGTCTCGAGTCCAAATCCTAACGAGCCCATCTCTCTTCAATCACTTACTTGGATTGCGTTTCTGGGGTGTCCGCAAGATTTTTCGGCACACTGCGCGCTTCCGGTCGCGTTGCTGGCTCCGTTTATTTACAGCGCTTTGCGAGCTGAGTTAGCGACCTTGCGCAAGATGCCCCGAGCACGTGCGGCAATCGTTGTCATTCCGCCGCCCTCCGTCACCAGTGTCTCAACTACTGCGATGTTTTGCAGCAACTCCGGCGGCAAGCTATGCCGCAACCGTGGTTCGAGAAACACCCTGCCGGATGTCGATTCATCCAAGCGGTTCAAAAGTCGCAAGCACGAACTCTCCCCCGATCCGCTGGGTCCGACCACACCCAAAACCTCGCCGGGACGAACCTCGACATTAATGTCATCTACCAGTGTCAGACCATTGACACTGCGGCCAAGGTGGTCGAGAGTGTCCCGCTTTTAGTTGGAGGTTGAAGAGCGGCGCTCGGGATCATGTTACGCGACCTCCTGCTTAGTCGCAGCTTTTTCTGTTTCTCCTCTTCCTAGGATTGCTCTCAGTTGCCAGATGTCCTTCCAGCCC
>JAIQFT010000033.1 GCA_020073185.1 Terriglobia bacterium | reverse complement strand
CCTGCGTCCATCTGCTTCAACGCGGCGATCATCTCCGCTTCCGTGTGCCGGCTCCGAGACATGCTCCTCCCCGATCTTTCGCTTCCGCGAAACTGTGAAATCATACTCAGTTGTGTGCGGATTTAGGGGAGCAGGTCACGTGCTGCTTCAGCTGTTCATTCCGTACTGCAAGAAGATGTACCAACTCATGGGGCACTTCGCATGAAGGCAGTTCGTCGCTTGTCCCAAAATCTTAATTGCCCGCCCCGCCAAATTAATCGGACGCGCTACCCGAGGCGTCACTGCTGCGGCGAATGATTTTACGGCTTCAAGCAGTGAGGTGTAGTGCAAAGAAAAGCCGCAAAGGGTCGGCCACCCGCCATTATCCTCTATTGGGTGCCGTGTCCTGGGGTGCCTTGTCCATTTCGGGACGCTGGCTGCGAGGCTATTACGTTTTGGGATTGTTAAGGTCGCTTGTAGAGCAGTACAGTTTGTCGCATGAAGAGTTCGCTGTCCTTGTGTCTTGTAGTTATTGCCGCGTCAGCAGTTGCGATTGCCCAAGAATCCTCATGCCCCGCAGGGACGTCGCGCGTTTCGACCGCGTATGGCTCCTCCTGTGAGGCCAACTTCCCAGACACGCCTTGGCGAGATGGTAAGCCGATGTCGCCTGTCGACCGCCTCACGCACGCGGCAGGCAACTCCCCACAGACACCGGGCGAGATTAAACCGTCGCAGGTACCGAACGAGATTCAAAACTATGCGCCTTACAGCATCGCTCTAATGCCGGACCGCCCTGGTGCTGAGGTTGTTCTCCCTTTTCTAACGACTGAAAACAAAATAGCCTTTTTCCGCGTTTCGCACGTTGTACAGGCGTCAAACGAGAACAAACTGCTTGGGCGACCAATTTCCTACGGCGAAGTGATCGCATTGATTGGCGAACTGCAAATCGAAGTGAACCGCCTGAAGCAGGAAAACGAAAAACTGTGGGCCGTTGTAGCCAAGTCTTCACCGCCGCAGACAATTGTCGTTCAGACACCGCCCGCGCCGGCACCAGCCCAGCAACCCAGCAATGATCGCTTGATGAAATACTTACTGCTCCGACAGCTATTTCCTTCACCGCAGCCTTACGCGTTGCAGCCTTTGCCGCAGCCCGTAGCGCCACGGTCTAACTCCCTAAACTGTACAACCCAGTACGTCGGAGCTACGGCGTATACCAATTGTCAAAAAAATTGACCGCCCGCTCAGATCACCACGCGCGATGAGTGCGATGCAGGCGGCTGCCTTGTTCAGGGGAAAAATGCGACCATTCGTAATGGGAGCTTTTCGTTTGGGATATTCCCGCACGATTCGACAGGTAGTCCGAATTCAGAATCGCCCAGTTGACATTCTGATAGCACGTCAACTAGTGGACCTTCGCAGCGTCCAAGCTCGCGACAACAATGCCTATGGCGATCTAGCCCTGTCCCCACCACCCCATGAATCTGCCGACTAGGTAAGCGACGAAACAGAGCGTGCAGAAGCCAAAGAATGCCCCGACCACTTCCCGAGTGTGGGACGAGGTATTTTCCTCCCACCACTTCACCACGCCGGTCACCACGTACAGCACGCCAATGCCAACAAGGGCGCAGCCGAGCAGAACACAAAGCTGCTTGAAATCTTCCATGTTCCATCACTGAGCCCGCACTCTAGCACCAGAACAACTCTCATGACGATCTCTCGCGCTTTCCTGCGCGCCTTTATTCCCTTTCTGGGCAACTGGCGGCCTCCGAAATGAAATCCAGAGTCTCCACCGGTTTCACTCGGGAAGAACAATTGGGGGCTGGCCCGCCCTTTCCGTCCACACTCACGAGGTTGCCCCACCCTTGTCTCGCCGGAGGGAACTTGCCCTGAGCGGACCGATGGGCGAGACAGGGTGGGAGATTTTCGCTACCGGCTACCGTCCCTGCGAATCCAATTCCCCACACCATCATCCAACTCCCGTAACCGCGCGCCACCCACTAACTATCTGGTAACTTTTCATCATCGCGTATTGGCCTATAATTTGCCTGGTCCGCGCTAATCGCGGCAGCTCACGGTAACCGTGCCAATTCGACGGTATACCGTACGTAAGTTATTGAATTATCATGTAGGGCAGGGGAGAGGGGTAGGGTAACCACGGATACGATATCAAGTTTGTCATCGTTACCAACTGTGAACGCTTTCTTGAATGGCGCAAGCGCGCTTCTGATCGTCGCTGCGCGCAATTCCATTCGCCGCCGAAACATCGCCCCGCATCGCGCCCTGATGATTTCCGCGACCGTGACTTCGTCGCTGTTCTTCGCCTCGTACGTTTACTATCACGCGCACGTTGGCAGCGTTCATTTCCGCGGCCAAGGCTTGGCGAGACCGATCTATTTCGCCATCCTGATCACGCACACCCTGCTCGCCGCGACCGTTCCGCCGCTCGTCATCATCACCCTGACTCTCGGCTTGCGCCGTCGCGACCAACGCCATCGCGCCATCGCGCGTTGGACGTATCCGATTTGGTTGTATGTTTCCGTCACCGGAGTTGTGATTTACTTGATGCTGTATCAGCTTTTCCGCGCCTGAATCCATGCCCCTCGTGAAGCTCAAGATCGATGTCGGTGGAACCATTGGCCACGAGGCCTGGTTCGCGCTGCAGCAGTTTCCCGAAAGCCAAGGCGCGTTCTTCGGCCCCGAGTTCGGCTCCAGCGGAGCTTGTCAGCATCCTGCCAACATTCCGCATCCCAAAGGCGAATGGATCGGAGCGGAAGTGTTGGTCGCCACCAGCCTGCTCGCGCAGTACGCCATGTCGCATTATCTGGAGCAGGAGCGCGTGCTCGACGTCGATATCGAGGAGTGAGGACTCTTGCCTTTACCGACTCCGATCGTGAAAGACCCTAACTTCGAGCGCAAGGGCATGTCGGTGCGCAACCGCATCCTCTTCTTCGTCGTCGCCTGGGCAATCGTGCTGCTGCCCTTTCTGTTCTGGCGCAGCACCTGGTTCGGGCGCGCGCTTACCGACCGCGAGCTCGACCAGTACATTCACGACCAGCAGAAGCCGCGCCACACGCAGCACGCGCTGGTGCAACTCGGCGAGCGCATGGCCCAGCGCGATTCCAGCGCCGAGCGCTGGTATCCCGACGTCGTGCGCCTAGCCTCCAGCCCGGTCGAGGAGATCCGCAACACCGATGCATGGATCATGGGTCAGGACAACACGCGTCCCGAATTCCACCAGGCGCTGCTGCCCATGCTGCACGACCCTGCGCCGATGGTGCGCGCCAACGCCGCGCTCTCGCTCGTCCGCTTCGGCGACGCCAGCGGTCGTCCGCAACTCGTCCTGATGCTCCAGCCCGCTAAAGTCACTGCTCCGCAAGCAGGCCGCGTGACCGACCTCGCCAAGGTTGGTGAAGCGATCCGCCAGAACGGCACCATCGCCAAGATCGAAGCCCATGGAAACGCCGTGGAAGTGCGCTCGCCGATCGCCGGACGCGTGCGCTCCTTCAGCGTCGCGCGCGGCGCGCAGGTGCAGGCTGGAACCGAGCTGGCGACCATGGATCCTGCTCCCGAGCAGGTCTGGGAGGCGCTGCGCGCTCTCTATCTCGTCGGAGGGAAGGAAGACCTTCCGGTAATCGCCGCTTACCAGAAGAGCCTGCCTAACATGCCCGAGCGCGTGCGCGAGCAGGCCATCCTGACCGAGAAAGCGATCCTGGAGCGCGAGAGGAAGCAGTAGCTATGCGGCAGGTTTGGTGGTGCGGCGATTGGCAACTACGAACGCCGCCAAGAACATCGCCAGGGAAAAGCCGACCAGGACAATCAGCGAAGTGCTGACGGCAAAGGTTGCGCTGGCAGGGAACAGCAGCGTCCGCAGCGCTTCGGTGCCGTAGGTCAGCGGATTGATGCGCATCAGCAGGCGAATCCAGCCCGACGCTCCGGTCAGCGGAAACAGCGAGCCCGAGAGCAGCCATAGCGGAATCAGGAACAGGTTGATGACGGCGTGAAAGCCCTGCGTCGAGTCCATCGGCCAGGCAATGACGAAGCCCAACGCGGTCAAGCAGAACGAAACCAGAAAGACGGTCAGCGCGATGAGACCAAGCTGCGCCAGGCCGATGTGAATGCGCAGCGCGGGCGCGAAGCAGAGAAACACCAGTCCCTGAATGGTCGCCAGCGTGGTTCCGCCCAGAACTTTGCCCAGCACGATCACTGAACGATGCACCGGAGCGACCAGCACCGAAAGCAGGAAGCCCTCCTTGCGGTCCTCGATCACCGACATCATGGTAAAGATCGAGGTGAAGAGCACGATCATGATCAGCGCGCCGGGAAAGAAGTAGTCGAGATAGTGCTCGTTGCCCGCGCCGCTGCCGCCGCGGAAGGAAGTTCCGAAGCCTGAGCCAATGACGATCCAGAACACCACCGGCGAGGCGATTACTCCCACCACGCGCGAGCGCTGGCGGTAGAAGCGCACGATCTCGCGCCACCAGAGGCTGAGCGCTGGAATCACCGACCCGACCGATGTCGGTGCGACGGTTGCTGCCATGGTTTGGGTTTGCGAAGCCATGGTCGTTGGCCGTTGCTCGTTCGTCGTTGGCAAATCACTGGCGGTCAGCGGCACGTTGTCCCTCAGAGTTCTTGTCCTCGGTCCAGAATCTGTGTCCGGTGCGATGGATGAATACGTCCTCCAGCGTCGGCTTGCTTACCGATATAGATTGAATCTCGCCGGGAAAAGCTTCGACAACATCGGTGACGAAGCGATGGCCGCTTTCGCGCTCCAAGCGCACCTTTCCGGCAATCACGGTCGCGTCCAGGTGGTAGCGCCCGTGGATGCGCCGCGCCAGCGATTCCGGATCGGCAGTTTCCAGCAGAATGACATCGCCGCCGATCTCGTGCTTCAGCTCTGCGGGAGTGCCCAGCGCAACCAATTTGCCTTCGCTCAAGATCGCCAACCGGTCGCAGCGTTCCGCTTCTTCCATCAGGTGCGTGGTCACGATGACGGTGACGCGTTCCTGCTCGCGCAGGATGTGCAGATATTGCCAGAGGTCGCGGCGCGCTCCCGGATCGAGGCCGGTCGTGGGCTCGTCGAGCAGCAGCACCGACGGATGATGTAGCAGGCCCTTGGCCAGTTCCAGGCGCCGCTGCATGCCGCCAGAGAAGGTTTCGGCGCGGTCGTTGGCGCGATCGGCGAGCCCCACCCTTCCTAGCATTTCCTCAATGCGCGATTTCAGCGGCGCTCCGCTCAGTCCGTATAGGTGTCCGACGTGGCGCAGGTTTTCCTCCGCGGTCAGCTTGATGTCAATGCTCTGCGCCTGGAAGACGACGCCGATGTGACGGCGCAAGCCGGTTGGGTCCTTCGCGGCATCGTGACCCATGATGACGGCGCGCCCGCTGGAGGGAAGCATGAGCGTGGAGAGGATGCGGAAGAGCGTGGTTTTGCCGCTGCCGTTGGGGCCAAGCAGGCCGAAGATCTCCGCCGGACGCACTTCGAAGGTGACGCCGTCGAGCGCGGGCCGCCCCTCGTAAAGATGGCGAAGTTCCTGCACCTGGATGACCGGCGCGGCGGCGGCAACTTGTGGCGTGAGTTCGGCGGACAAGGCCACAAGACATTCTACAAGCTTCGGGCATCAGGTGTCAGGCGTTACCGGGCGCCCGTGCGATGTCACCCGAGATGAGAGACACTTGTCCACGGACCCGTCTTGCTTTGGTTCTTGGTCCCCTGCCTCGACAGGCGGTTTCAGGCCGCCTTGCGAGTGTGGCCCGCCATCTCGGTCGAGCGGCCGCGCTGCGCGAACAGGTTGTACACGCAGAGCAGCGCGGCTGCGCCCAGGATGACCAGGCCCATCGAACTCAGGTCGAAGCCGTCGCTGGCACCCGCAAGCTTGCGCAGGAAGCCGCCGACAATTCCGCCGCAGACGCCAATAAGCACTGCCGGCAACCAAGCCCGATCGCGGTCAAACCATATGGTCGAGAGCGCACACCCAGCCACCAGTCCTCCGAGCACCGCCCAAAAAAACAAAGCAGTCATGCCACCCTCCTTGTCGAACTATATATCGTGATACGATACGTTTACATCGTAGCACGATGTTAGTCGCTCGTCAACGGGAAAAAACTGGCTGCGGCTCAGCGGCTAAAGGGAGTCACAATTGGCAGCTTGCTGATGGAAATATCCCATTCACATTCGGCGCCGCAAGGCTTGACTCCGAATGACGTGCTAGCTAGCGTAGGGTTGCGTTCGTGATGCGCGATGCTGGAGGCCACGCCGTGCATTTCTCTCTCCTCTGGTTGCTTCTTGCCGCCGTCCCTCTGCGGCAGGTCCCGGAAAACACCGGAACCAAGATGACGATCCGTCACGGTTTCGGCGGAAATTCGAGCGAGCAGATCATCTACCTGCAGGGAGACCGGAAGCGGATGGAATTCCGGAATTCCCTGGGAGGGACAAAAGCAGATGGCTCGCAGCAATGGTTATCCGGGCCGCGGCTGGCTGCCATTACACGGTGCGACTTGGGACAGACGTTTGAGTTGAATCTTGATGCCGGCGAATACGTGTCGGCACCCTATCCTCCGAAACCGCTGACCAGAGAAGAGGTCGAGGCGCGTGGCTTAAGCAAGCTGGAGATGTCCCAGTCTAAAAAGCCGACGCTACGAATCGAAACAACTACGGTGGATACCGGCGAACGAAGAGAGTTTTTTGGACGCACTGCGAGACATGTCATCACCACAAGAAAGCAGACACCGCTTGAAGGCTCCCACTCCGAAGCACAAGAAACGGTGACGGACGGATGGTATATCGATCTCGACCCTCAAATTTCGTGCGAGCGGAGGTTGAGTGTGGGGAAACGAGCTCACAGCTATCTGATAGCAGGGAGCCAGCCGGCCGAAAAACTTGAGTTCGTCGATATCGGGGACCCAGAAACAGGATTCGCCGTGCAGTTGGTAACGGCTTCGAAAGACACGTACACACTGCCGGACGGAACCAAGAAGCAGACAGATGCAAAGAGTGAAACGCTAGTGACACAGCTTGAGCAAGGGTCGCTCGATCCGGGTCTCTTCGAGATTCCCTCGGGATTCAAGCATGTGCAACAGATCGAGCGAAACCCCAGAGTGCCAGCATCCTCGAGTCAAACGATGGATTTGTGGGAACGGCTCAAGACCAGGGTGGCCAGCCTTCTTAACCGGTAGACGCCGTCTTCCGTATCTCAGCGGCTCAAACCGAAGCTCAATTGGTGGCTTGGCGGCACGGCTGCGTTCCTGATTCAGGATTGTCCTGAGTTCCGTAACGGATCGGCCGGCGTCATGCCACCGCCGCAGGAGTCGACGTCGTAACTGACCCGGTTGATGTCCGCGGCGGCAGGAAACGTTCGCCAGCCAGGCTTGCCAGTGAGAGTTATTGCGCGTTCAGCATCATCAACGCGAAGAGCAGCGGCAGGTAGAAGACGGTGGCGAGCAGAAGCTGGCGGGCGCGGCGCTTGGAGTGGCCCGAGGTCAGCGGCTGCTTGAACGCAGCGAGGCGGACGCCGACATAGAAGAAGATCATGCCCATGACAGCCGCGCCAAACAGATAGATGTTGCCGGACATGTGCAGCAGCGTGGGCGCGAAGCTGGCGGGCAGCAGCGCGATGGAGTAGAGCACGATCTCGCGCGAGGTCGCTTTGCCGGTAGCTTCAACCACGGGCAGCATGCGGATGTTGGCGCGCTGGTAGTCCTCGCGGTAGAGCCAGGCGATGGAATAGAAGTGCGGGAACTGCCAGAAGAAGACGATGGCGAAAAGGATGAGGCCTTCGAGTTCGATGCGACCGCGAACCGCCGTCCAGCCCAACAGTGGCGGCATGGCGCCGGGAAAGGCACCGACAAAGGTGCAGACGGGCGAAATGCGTTTCAGCGGGGTGTAGGCGGCAAGATAGACGATGGCAGTGGCGAGCGCCAGGCATCCGGTCAGCAGGTTGCAGTAGAGCGCCAGGTAGAGCGCGCCGCCGAAGACGAGAATCCCCGACACCATGGAAGCGTGGACCAGCCCCATTCGTTTTGCGGGCAGAGGGCGATGGGCGGTGCGAAGCATGAGGGCGTCAACGTCGTGCTCGAAGACCTCGTTCAGCGCGGCACTTCCGGCGGCGATCAGAGAGATGCCGATGAGCGCGTGCAGCACCGGCCAGGAGAGCCGTGCGACACCGGCGCGCGGGGCGGCAAAATAGGCGCCGGCCCAGGCGCTGAGTACGATCAGGCTGGTGACGCGGAGCTTGATGAGCTCGGAATAGTCCCTAAGGAACGCCCCCACCCTATCGCTCCAAAACCGGGAACGATCAGGGTGGGGCAACCGATCGTGCGTCACCGCTTCGCGGATGGGAGGTGTGGCGGTGCTCATATGGCCACCGGCTTGGCGTGGGCGGGGACGCGTTCTGCGATCGGGATGGCGACGTGGCGCCATGCCTGGATGGCGATGATTACGGTTGTGGCCAGCAGCAGCGCGCCGATGGCGACGTGCGCTACGGTGGCATAAACCAGCGGCATTCCGGGCTGGGGCGCGTCCCGCCCCCACTCGACGCGGGTGAGCCAAGCGCCGAATCCAAGCGTGAGCTGGACCATGAGCAGGGTCAGCAGGATGAGCGCGGGCCGGCGAAGTTGCGGCACCTGCGAGTATTCGCTGAGCACGCGTACGATGGTCCACAGCAGGATGAACGTGACCACAGCAGCACTGATGATGTGCGGCAGCAACTTGATGCCATGATGGCGGAAGGCGGCGCCCAGCATCAACTGCACGTACACGCAGGCCACGGCGGCGGTGGCAAGGAAGGGAAGGCCCGGACGCTTACTGGGAAGCTGCATGCGCGGCTCCTGTACCCAGGTGCGCCCGGTAAAGAGCCAGATGGCAACCACGAGGCAGAAGAACGTCTGAGCGAGCGTGGCGTGGGCGGAGGAGATGCTGGGCGGCAGGAAATTCAGCACGGTGATGCCGCCGAGAATGCCCTGCGCGATCACCGTGGCGAGCGCCGCCCAGCCCAGCTTGCGCATCCAGGGACGGCGGTCAACTTTCGAAGTCCAAACCGCCAGAATGATAGTCAGCAGGCCGATGAATTGGGCGATGATGCGGTGGCCGTGTTCCCAACGGATTCCGCCGACCAGCGGCACGGTGAAGTAGCCGTAAGTGATGGGCCAGTGATGAAACGAGGTGGGCCAATCAGGGACGGCGAGGCCGGCGTCGTTGCTGGTGACCAGGGCGCCGGCGATGATGAGCAGAAAAGTGCAGAAGGCGACCAAGGTCGCGAAGCGATGGTGAGCTCGATTGAATGGTGTGGTCAGCGAATGCATAACAGCAGAGGCCCGTGGTTAGTGGCCAGTGGCACGTTCAAAATCCTTCCACGTACAGCACGCGTTTCGTCGATCCTCCTAACCCACGGCTTACGCCGTGGGTTAGGTTCTGTCGCGTACAGCGCGCTCTGACTCGATCTGCCGGCTTCACGCTGCTGCTGCGTATGCGAGGGCGCGTGTGCAAGACAACAGCTTCAGGGCTACTGTGAAGCCTTCATGGTGAAGTCGGCGGTCTTAGCTTCCTTGGGGCCGACCGTCACCTCCTGAGTCTGTTCGCCGAGTTTCTCCTGCACGACGGCGATGGTGTACTTGCCCGGCGGGAGCCCCTTGAGCGAGTACTTGCCATCCTTGTCGGTGACCGCGAAGAACGGGCTCTTGACGACGTTAATGTACATCTTCATCCATGGATGCTGATTGCACTTGACCGGGAGCATAATTTCTTCGCGGGCGAAGGTTTTCTCGATGGGAGCGGCCTTAGGCGGCTGCGACTCGTTCCACTCGCGGTTGTCTTTCGGCGTGGGGTGGATGTTGTGGGTGGTGGGGTCGCTGTTGATTACGCTCAAGGTTTGCCCGGTCATGATGCCGAGGACGTGCGGGTGATAGCGGCAGCCCATCTGATCCAGCGTGACGGCCTGCTTGGGAACGTCGAAGGTGCGGCTGCCAAGCCCGTCCTTGACGTAGACGAAAGCGTTCTCGAGATTGCCGTTGTTCACGACCAGGGTCTCGACCGTATTCGCGCCTTTGCAGGCGGGATCTTGGCTCATGTCGATTTTGGCAGGCTTAGGCGCGGCGCCTGCGTATTTGACCGTGCCGCTGATGCTGCCCGCAGTGGCCTGGTCGATGGGTGTGGCGGGGGCAGCAGCGGCCGCCTTTGCCTCCGGCTTGGCGGCGGCCGGCTCCTCCTTCTTGCTGCAGGCGGACAACAGCAGCACGCCGAGGATGGTCAGCGCGAGCAGTACGACTGTCGATCTAATTTTCATAATGTGACTGCCTCTCCGTTCAGTTATTGAGGGCCTGACAAATCCAGCTATTTTAGCGCGAGCCACCTGCCCCGGCTGTGCCCGGGGATCGCCTGTTCTGGGCCAAGCCCGAGTTGGAACCGGATCTGGAGCTGCTGGATGACTTGTTGCCCGGCACAGCGCCGCGCGGCAACTGGGCCGAGAGGCGGCGCTGCTCCTCCGGCGTCAATTGAAAGATGTAGCGAACCAGCAGCTTGGTTTGATCGGCGGGATAGTTTTGCAACGAGGGCGGAGTCGGCCCCGCGAAAACAATGCGCCCGTTTTCCTTCTTGAACAGGCCGGAAGGCATGGCGGTACCGGGGCTGATGTTAGCTGGGTCCATGAGCCAGCGCTCGGTCCACCCGGGCTTGAGGCGCTCCTTGGCGAGCAGGAAGTTGGGCGCGGTGGCGGTTTTGTCATGGGCGGGATCGCCGGTGGCGTGGCACTTGAGGCAGGGCGCGGCTTGGCTGGTAAACAGGGCGCGCGCCATGTCGGTTTCGGCGGCGGTCAGGAGCTGCTGCTTCTGCGGGATGTAAGGCATCGGCTGCTGGGAGAGCGCCTGGAAGAAGCGTACCAGCTTGCGCAGCTCGTTTTCGGAAAAGAAAAACGTCGGCATGCGCACGGCGAGATAAGGACGTACGCCGTTGCGGTGCTGATCGTTCGGGTTCGGGGCCATTGAGGGATTGGCCAGAAAGCGGAGCAGCCATTCGGGATCCACGCGCGCGCCTTCGGTGAGCAGCTTGGGCGGCAATTGCTCCTTGGCGTCCTGATAGCGAGGCACGGTTTCGATGGCGGTCTTCTGGCCGGGGGTGAACTGGTGGCAGCCGACGCAGTTGTACTTGCGCACGATCCACCAGCCTTCCTGGATGTCGCGACGGGCATCCTCGGGACGGTACTGATAGCTCGCGGGAAGGGAAGTCTCCTGGCTGCCAAGAAGGAACGTGGCGAGAGCGCGGATCTGTTCCTTGGTGAGGTGCGGATCCGGCATACGAAGTTTTTCAGTGTCGCTCTTGATCATGCCCTGGTCGTAGACGTTGGGCATGGCGAGCTTGTGCTCGAAGAAGCCCTTGTGGTTGTACCAGGGGGCGTGGGCCGGACCTTCGGGTAGGCGCGCGCGGAGGGCGGGATCCTGGATCGGCTCCTTGCCACTGTCCTCGGCGACCTTGGTGAGCAGCGCGAAATCGAGGCGCTCGATGGGCTTGCTGCCTTCCGTGGTGAGCTCGGTGCCGATGCGACCTTCCTCTTCAAGTCCGGCGATTTCGTGGCAACCAGCACAACCGAATTGCTGGATCCACTTCTTGCCCTCGGCCTTGAGCCTGGGATCATCCATGTAGGGCGCCTCGGGATAGGAAGAGGGCTCCTGCTTTTTCTGCGCGAGCAGGTAGGTGGCGATGTCGGCGACCTCGTCATCGGCAAGGCGCAGGCTGGGCATGACGGTCATCTGCTCGACTTGGAGCTCGTGGCCGTCGTTGGGACACTTGCTATGGTCGAAATCGAAGACGTAGGGCAGGCCGTGCTTGCCGTAGTCCTCGGGGCCGATGTCCTTTTTTTCGTAGGCGCAGTAGGGTCGCGTGCGGACGCGCGGGTTCTTGATCCAGCGGACGATGTAATCGTAATTCGCTTTTTCGCCCAGGCGCGAGAGGTTGGCAGCGAAGTCGCCGCCGATCTGGTCGCTGCCCTCGCCGATGGAGTGGCAGGCTAGGCAGCCGCGGGTTTCAAAAAGCTCCTTGCCGCGGGCAGCGTTGCCGGGCTGGGCCCTGGGCAGAGGATCGGTAAGCGCGGTCTGCCAGAGGTATGCCGCGATCGCCCTGATCTGATTGTCGTTGAGGCGGAAGTTCGGCATCTTGGTGTTGAGGCGGAAGTCGGTGGGCTTGTGCAGCCAAACGGGGATCCAGTTGCGATTTAGTTTTTCGCGGACTTCCTTGAGGTCGGGGCCGATCTTCTTCTCGTCGCGCAGCAGGGAATTGGAGCGGAGATCGAGTTGCTCGATGCGGCCTGCGATTTTGCTGTTCTCGACGCGCAGCGCCTCGGCGCGCTGGTTGAGTTGAATGGCTTCCTGGTTTGTTTCAGCCTGATCAGCCTGCTGCATGGCGATGGAGGCCTGGTGCAGGTTGTCTCGCTGCTGCTGCTCCATTTGCTTGATCTGCTGGCCGATGTTGGTGAGTTCTTCGGGCTCGCGATCGTAGCCCTCGTAGCGATGGCATCCGTTGCACCCGCGCTGGCGGAAGAGGAACTTGCCCTCGCTGATCACCTGGCCGACCGAACCGGCCTGGATGAACATGTCCCCCTGATGGCAGGTTTGGCAACCAGCTTCCATGTTGGCCTTGCGGAACAGCGGCCACAACCAGTGCTCGTAGCGGCCGTGCGCCTTTTCCACGCTGGTGGTGGCGCGACCGTTGCCCTGATGACAGGGCGAGCAGCCGAACTTGTCGGGATCGTGGATAGTGAGCAAGTCAGTTTCGGGATGGCTGGTAAAGGCGAGGGCGTAATCGTCAGGAGACTTGCGGCCCTTGGGAGTCATCAGCGCGGCGGTGAGGCGAACGGGTTCACGCGTGCCCATGTGGCAGGACTCGCAGCGGTCCACGATGTTGGCTTCCGCGACGTTGATCTGAACAATTTCCGGGTCCCAATTGGCGATCTTGTTCTGCAGCCCGCGGAGCGCTTCGGGCGGGAGCGACACCAAGTGCTCCTTGATCCAGGTGTCGCGGGCGAGCTTGGCTTCGTTGATGGGCTTGAGCAGGTCGCCGAGTTGACCGCCGAGCCGGCCTTTTTCGTCCTTGAGCTGGTTATACGTTTCTTCAAGTTGCTGAAAGTTATATTTCTTGCTGCTGCCGTCGGGATAGCGAACCTCGAATTGCTGTGCCTTGTACTTGTCGAGGTCCTTTTGCTTGGACGCCTTAGAGCTAGGGCTGTCGTCGGTTTCGATCTCGTAGGTGAGGGCATTGACGTAAGCGCGCTTGTCGGTGAAGACGCTTTGGACGGCGAGGATATCGGCGGATTTCTCGGCGAGCTGCTTGTTGATGTCCTGGATTTTCGGCTCGGCGGATTTGTAGGCAGACTGGTAGGCGTCGTTGAGGGCACGGAAGTCGGGGTTGTTCTGCAGGTCTTTCTCGGCGTCGGCGGACTGCGAGCGCGCCTGCTTGAGGAACGAGATGTAGCGCTCCTGGAAGACGCGCTGGTAGCGCTTCCATGGGCGCTGGCCGTAGTCCTCGTCCCACATGGCCCACAACAGGGTTCCGATCAGCACCACGATGGCGACGGTGTAGTGCAGGGCATACGATTTGGTGGTGATCGGGTCTGACTCGGGAATGGATTGCTCGGACACCGCGTTCCTCCAAAAGCGTCGTGGCCGTTGGTCGTTAGCGAGTGTCGTCAGCGTTAGCGCCAACGACCAGCGACCAGCGACCAACCGACCGTCACACGTTGAACCAGGGCGTTATCCACACGTACTTGATGTGCAAGCTCAGGCGCAGCAGCATCTTGATGGGCAGCGCGACCATGGTGAGCATGAGAAACATCATGATCTGGTACTGCAGCAGGCTCATGCGGCGCCAGTCCTTGGGCATTTTTCGGCGGAACAGGGCGGTCATGACAAAGCCGCCGACCGCGAAATAACCGCCCACGACGATGGCGCCAAAAATTCCCTTGCCCAGATTCGAGGTGATGCCGAACAGGTCAGGCAAGTCGCGGTTCACCTCGTAAATTAATCGGTTGTGGTCCCAGGTCTGGCCGGGCCAAAACCACTGCCAGCCGGGACCGCGAATGAAGGTGCCGATGAGGATCATTGAGACCCAAAGGACTAGAAAACCGAAGCAGAAAGTGGCAATGGAGAACTTCCGTTGCTTCAGGGTGTAGTAGCCGCTGCCCAGCGGATTCGTATCAATGTAGGGAATCACCATCAGGCCGACGATGATGAGCGTGGGCATGACCACGCCGGCAATCCACGGGTCGAAGTACACCAGCATCTCCTGCAGGCCGAGGAAGTACCACGGAGCTTTGGCAGGATTCATGGTCAGGTTGGGATTCGCCGGCTCCTCCAGCGGCGCGCTCATGGTGATGGACCAGACCATGAGGATGGCGGTGACGATGATCGCCGCCAGAAATTCCATACGCAGCAGGAAAGGCCAGACGTGGACTTCCTTCTGCCATCCGGGGCGGAAGGGCCAGGTCTTGCGATGGTGCGTCTTCGCGAGCTCGGGATCGGCTTCCAGTTGCGCGATGAGTTGGTCGTTGCCTTTGGCCTGACGGAAGGCCAGCCAACAATAGAACAGCACCAGGGGCAGCAGGGCCGTGATGGGGATGTTGTCAGGCGTGGTCGCGATGGTCCAGAGCTGATGCCAGTTCATAAGAATTCCAAAGTTTCAGTTTCGGCTTCAGTTTGTCAGCTTCTGACTTTTCCACTTTGCTGAGACAGAAACTGAAACTGAAACAATTTGTCTAAGCTCCTGCCGCCAACTGCGCCCGGCGCGGCTTGTCGGCTTCGGAGGCGAGCATGACCGGAGCGGGACCGGAGATGCCACCATCCTTCCGCACGCGCCAGAAGTGCACGATCATGAAAACCGAAGCGATGATCGGAATCGCGATGCAATGCCAGATGTAGGCGCGCAGCAGGGCATTGGCGTCCACAATGGAGCCGCCTAACAAGCCGAAACGCACGTCGTTGTAGGGCGTCATACCGAGTTGCGAGCCGAAAGGTCCTTCGTTTCCGAGCAGCGGCGTGGCGCGCGCCATGTTGGTGCCCACGGTGACGGCCCAGAATCCGAGCTGATCGTCGGGCAGCAGGTAGCCGGTGAAGGAGAGCAGCAGCGTGAGCACGAGCAGGATCACGCCGACGTTCCAGTTGAACTCGCGCGGCTTTTTGTAGGAGCCGGTGAGAAAGACGCGGAACATGTGGAGCTCGACGGCGATGACCATTAGGTGAGCCGCCCAGCGATGCATGTTGCGCAGGATCTTGCCGAAGGGAACGTCGTGCTCCAGGTACAGCACGTCGCGGAAGGCCTGCACCTTGGTCGGGTGGTAATAGAACATCAGCAGCACGCCGGTGAAGGTGAGGACGATGAACAGGTAAAAGGTGATTCCGCCCATGCCCCAGGTGTAGGGGTAGCGCACGGAGTCGCGATTGATCTTGGCCGGGTGCAGGTGCAGGAAGACGTTAGAGAGCACGCCGAGAGCGCGGTTGCGCGGGGTCTCGTCGTGCTTGTGGCGAAAAATCGAGGTGTAGACCTGCGTCTTGGTGGGGTCCTTGACGCTTTCGATCTGCTCCTTGACCTTGCCGGGCATCTCGGTGCGGAAGGCTTCGACCTCTTCCTTCACGATGATGCCAATGCCTTTCTTCCCGTTCTTGGGCGCGCCGGAGGCTCCGTCACCGGAAGCGCCATTGCCGGAAGCCCCGTTACCTTTTACGTGATCATCGGCCATAAGACCCTCTGGAGTTATCGGTGATCGGTCGTCGGTCATGCCGCGCGTAGCCGCGAAAGACGCAACCGAAAACCGTAAACCTAGTTCCTACACCGAGAGGAACGCTCCCGGATCGTCAAAATGACTAGCTTGGCCCTTGGGCCATTGATACAGGCGCCCGACGTCCACCAGGACCTGGCCGTCGGGAGCGACCTCGACGTGGGCGCGGTCCATAGGGCGCGGCGCCGGACCTTCGAAGTTGATTCCCTCGCTGTCGTAGCCGCTGCCGTGGCAGGGGCACTTGAATTTGTTTTCGCTGGGCTTCCAGTCGGGTGTGCAGCCCAGGTGCGTGCACTTGGCGTAAATCACAAACAGGCGTCCGGGAATGCGGTCCACCCAGATGCGGTATCGCTGCTGGAGCTTGGTGTCCACGCCGAGACCGAAGTCGGATGGATATCCGATTTTGAAAACCGTGCTCGGCTCAAACAGCGTGCGTGGCAGGAAAAAGCGGAAGAACGCCAACAACCATGTTGCGAGAAATGCGACCACTCCGGTCCAGACCAGACGTCGGCGCTTGGCGTCAATCTCGGTGCCGATTCTTCCGGCGCTGCTGACGCCACCGGCGGCGGCGGCTTTCGACGTGCCAACCGCAGGCGTGCCGACGTACTTCACCGCGGAACCGGTGCGCGCCACCTGAGATACGGCGGACATGGCCGCAGCGGGCCTTGCGGCAGGGGCAGCCGCGGGCCTGGCGGACGCGGGCGCCGCAGCAGCAGCGGCAGGGAGCGCAGCCGGGGGCGGAACTTCGCCCAGCAGCAGGGCAAGGTCGGCATCGGTGAGCGGCGGAAGATTGTTGCGTTTGCGGCGCGCCTGCTCGGCGGCGAGGGAGGACTTGCTCCACTTGAAGCCGCTCTTCATCATTTCAGCGGCGGCGGGGCTGGGAGTGGCGGAAGCTGCAGCGGGAGCCGGCGGTGGAGCGGGTGCGGCGGCGGCTGGGACGGACGGTGTCGGGGCGGCTGGTGCGGCGACTTCACCGCCTTCCCACGACATGGGCTGACCCGCCTTAAGAGCTTCAATGTCCTCGTCGCTGATCAACTGCAGGCCGGCACGCTTGCGGTACGCCTGTTCGGCCGCGATCACGGAGTTATTGAGCGGTTTGCGCGGCCAGGCCGGAAGCCGGCCCAACTCGCCGCCGGCCACAGCCTTGGATCCCTCATCAACCATTCTTCTTCACCCCTTGGCCACCACCCGCATGGCCTGGGAGGCGAACGCGGGCTCCTTTCTTGCCGGCTCGACGCAGGCGATGACCAATTGGGCCAGCGCGCCGATGAATTCCAGGGAAACGTTGAGGCCCTCGGTCATCTCGAAGCGCGTGATGCCGGCCTGCGTGGCCAACGCGCGGCCTTCATGATCAATCTCGCCCAGGGTCTCGACGTGGTCCGAGACAAAAGAAATGGGCACCACGCAGACGTCCTTGATGCCGGCGGCGCCCAGTTCGCGGATGGTCGAGCGCAAGGATGGCTGCAGCCACTTGCTGGCGCCGACTTTGCTCTGATAACAGAGCCGATGGCAATTGAGCCACCCGCCGCGCCGCATGAGCAGCGTGGCCGTTTCCTCGATCTGCCGCTGGTAGGGATCGCCTTGCTCGACCACCGCCACCGGAACGCTGTGCGCGCTGAACACGAGCACGACATCGTTGGGGTCAGGGAAGCGAGAGAGAGCTTCGTCTACGCGATCGGCAAGGGCATCGAGGTAAAGCCCGTTGCGATAGAAGTCATGGATGCAGGAGACCTGGCGTCCGGCTGCAGAGAATTTGCGGTTCCATTCGTTGAGGCTGCTGCCGGTGGTGGTTTTGGAGTACTGCGGGTAAAGCGGGAGCAGCACGACATGGTCGCAAGCCGAGGCGTCGAGGGCGGCGACGGCTTCCTCGGTGAAGGGATGCCAATATCGCATGGCGACAAAACAGCGGGCGTCAAGACCTTCGGCGCGGAGCCGCCTTTCCAGCGCTCCCGCCTGGCGCTCGGTGTGGCGACGAATGGGCGACGCGCCGCCGATCGCCTTGTAGTGGTGCGCGACTTTGCGGGCGCGCGTGGTCGAGATTAGCTTGGCGAGCGCCTTGCGGCCAAGGCTGGCGAAGGGAAAGTCGATGATGTCGGGGTCGCAAAATAGGTTGTAGAGAAACGGCTCAATGGCCTCGATGGAATCCGGGCCGCCAAGCTGGAACAGAACCACACCCACGCGACGACTGGTTCGCGCCATCCGGAAGAACACCCCACAGTGCAGAGCGATGATATTCAAAACGTCCGCTGCTCGTCAAACGGTGAGTGGAAAACAGGTGTCCTGAAAGCCGCGCTGGGTGCGGGTTTTGGAAGAGCATGTTTTTTGCAGGATGGTGGTTGGCAATTCGCACCCGGTAGTCCGTAGCCCGTAGTCCGGCCCGGACTACCGACTACCCGCTAGTTACACGACACAAGAGGAGAATGGTCACGCTTGGCGAATCACCGGTTCCGCCTCCGCCGATTTCGGCTGGGCTTCCATGGCCTCGATGATGGCATCGGCGAACTGGGAAGTGGTGGCGCTGCCGCCCACGTCGCGGGTGCGCTTGGTCTTGTCGCGATAGACTTTCTCGATCGCATTGCGGATTCGCCACGCCGCCTCGGATTCGCCGAGGTGGCGAAGCATGAGAATCCCGGAGCGCAGCAGGGCGGTGGGATTGGCGATGCCGCGGCCGGCAATGTCGGGAGCGGAGCCATGCACCGCTTCAAAAATGGCGCAGCCCTCGCCGAAATTGGCGCCGGGAACGACGCCCAGGCCGCCGACGAAGGCGGCGCAGAGGTCGCTGATGATGTCGCCGTACAGGTTTTCCAGCAACAAGATGTCGTACTGATACGGATTGGTGACCAGTTGCATGCAGGTGTTGTCGACGATGTGCTCGCCGTAGGTGATCTCCGGATATTCGTGAGAAATGTTGCGCGCGCAGCGCAGGAACAGGCCGTCGGAGAGCTTCATGATGTTGGCCTTGTGGATGCAGTGGATGCGCTTGCGCTGGTTCTTGCGGGCGTACTCGAAGGCGAAGCGGGAGATACGCGTGCACGCCTTCTCGGTGATGATCTTCAGGCTCTCGACCACGCCGGGCACGACTTCGTGCTCGATGCCGGAATACAGGCCCTCGGTGTTCTCGCGGATGATGATCAGGTCTACGTCGGGATAGCGCGTGGGGATGTGCGGAAGATTGCGGATGGGGCGGAAGTTCGCGTACAGCTCAAAGCGCTTGCGCAAGGCGACGTTGATGCTGGAGAACCCACCGCCGATGGGCGTGGTGATGGGGCCTTTGAGCGCGACCTTAGTGCGCTCGAAGGAGTCGATCAGCGCCTGGGGCAGATATTCCTGGTATTTCTCGTAGGCATCGGCGCCGGCTGCCTGGCGCTCCCATTGGAACCTCACCCCGGTGGCCTCGAGGATGCGCACCACGGCGTCGGTGATTTCGGGGCCGATGCCGTCGCCGGGAATGAGGGTGACAGTGTGGGTCATGGACGTGGCCATTGATCAGTCTTTCGCGTCGTAGAGCAGCCTCGTCACGGAGGTTTCTTACCGCGCGCGCATGCCATGCCAGCCTACGTTAGAGCAAGCCCATGGTTGCTGTAAACCAGGGCTGAAGCCCGTATCCGGCAGAAGCCCGCTCACCCTAAAGGCCAGAGCTTCCACCGTAGGATATGCGGCTAAGCCGATTTTGGAATCTTCCAGCACCTCTGGTTGACGGTGTCCGCTGTTACCGTTTGGTAACGGCAGCAGACCCCACTCCCCCCATCCCATATCGGAGAATCAACAACTTACCCACGGTATACCTTGAAAGTCGCACGGTAACCGTTGGCGTCCCGGCGAAGCGCGTTTATTATCGCAAACATAAACAGGCCCTATGAAAACACAACACCTCTCCGCCGACAAATCGCATTCTCAGCATAGCGGGTCGGAGGAGAAATGTCTGTGACATGCAACACAAAAATGAGGCTTTGAAGGCGGGGGATTTCCCGATTTGAGGCTAGACAAACCGACGCTCCTCGTTCAAAAAATATGGGCCTGGTCTTCGCCCCTAATTTCTATTCTCTTGATACGCACTCCCGTGGGTTCTTCAACGAAATAGATTGCGGTCCCAGAAAGCCTTCTTCGTCAGTTGCTCCGTACCACATTTTGCTTCCCCAATACCGGTCAGCGGAGCCTGTTCGAACCACTCCGCAGCGTGCACCTCATACTTTTTGGATTCCTCGACGAAGTGAACGTAATGTTTGCCATCGACGACTTCCGAGTGGACTAAATACACGCCGGGACGCAGCGTGACATCTCCCACCGTGGCCTGGCGGTCAAGGACGATCTCGCCTTTTGTCGTTCGCTTCCATGCACTGCAGCTGCTCGGCAGCAATGGCGCTGAGCGCGACAAAAGCCATGACGATTAGAATGGGCCAAAGTTTCCTCATGGCCACCTCCTGACGCAAAGGAGAACCAAGATTTCGGCTCGGCTCGCGTCCGCTCTGGTCAACTAGGTGAATTATCGGCTTACTAACGGAGATAGATGAGGAGTTGCATGAAATATTTTGCGCTCGTTCCCGGGTTGGGAAGCTGAAGTGATCCGCCTTCCCCCTCAGCTTCCTGCGGCGCTAAGCAGCGCCAGGTCCCGAGCCGATCCGGAATTATTGTTGTGAACAGCCCTTAGCGTAAGTTACGCCAGAAATTGGGACTGCCGGCACGAGTCTTTCTACTGCGTTTTCGCTCCTGTAGTTTTCGCCTTCACCGGTTCCACCATATCTTTTGCTTTCAGCAGCTCCTTCAACTCCAGCATGAACTCCTGCACGTCCTTGAAATCCAGGTAAACCGAGGCGAAGCGCACGTAGGCGACTTTGTCGTGGCGGCGCAGGCGATTCATGATCAGTTCGCCGATCTCGCTGGTCTTGCGCTCGCGTTCCGGGGAGTTGATAACGAAGTCTTCGGCTTCGTTGACGATCTGTTCCAGCTTGCCGATGGGAATGGGCCGCTTTTCGCAAGCGCGCAGCAGCCCGTTGAGAACTTTCTGGCGATCGAATTTTTCGCGCCGGCCGTCCTTCTTGACCACCATGTAGGGAATTTCGTCGATGCGCTCGTAGGTGGTGAAGCGCTTCTCGCACTTCAGGCACTCGCGGCGGCGGCGGATGGATTCGCCCTCCTTGCTCTCCCGCGAGTCGACCACCCGGTCGTTTTCAAAACCGCAGAACGGACACTTCATCTTGGGGCTTCCATGTTTCGGGTAACAATAGATTGTACACAAGTAGGCTTCAGGCTTCGGGCTGCAGGCTTCAGGCCGGAGAGCAAAGCCTAGGCTTGAGGCTGCAGGCTTCAGGTGGGATGCGCTGAAAATGAGTGCCACCACCGAGTCACCGAGTTCACCGAGACTCACCGAGAAAAGAGTTCAAGAGATGTGTTCGGTGTGTTCGGTGTTCTCTGTGTCTCGGTGGTGAAACAGAAATGGACCGCACCTAGAGTTTGCGGGTCTCGCCGGGAGCCTGAAGCCCGAAGCCTGGAGCCCGATGTTCGAGCGCTTTCTGATCGTGCGCTTCATGGGAAATCTTGCGCAGCGAAAGGTGCTCGCGATGGGCCAAGACAAGTCCGACGGGAATGACGGCCATGAAGGTCACCAGCCAGAGCAGGATGCCGCAACTGACGGCGAGTTCGGGCGGGATGCCGTAAATGACCTGCAGGGCGCTGATCACGGCAAGCTGACTGCCGCCGCCCACGGCGGGTAACTGCACGACCGAGCCGACCATGCTGAAGCCCATCAGCAGCAAGGTGTGACCGACATCGAGGTCGGCCAGATGAGGCCGGTCGCCAATGCGCTTGACCAAGTGATTGCCCTTGTACAGCCACAGGCCGTGGTCGTGGGGACGGTCGTGGCGTTCGATGCGAAAGCCCTTGGGTTCAAGCGCGCTGCGTAGATCCGCGAGCGTCGTGTCGTCCAGCGGCTGGCCGGCGAAGAGGGGATTGTCCGCCATCTTCGCGGTCTCCGCGTCCACCGAACGCGGCTCCGGTTTTTGACCGGTAATCTTGGCCTGGCGCCAACCGGGTTCCGGCGGGTAGGCGTGCGCCACCTCGCGGTAGGCGAGCGCGATGATGAACCAGATCGCCAACGACAGCGCGGTGAGCTGGAGAAACGAGAGGCGATCCTGGATGGTGTTCAGGCCGATGCCGAAGGCGCGCGTTTTCTCCTCCAGATGCTCGGCCAGCTTCCGCGAAAAGGGGCTCACGGTGCGGTGGAGGAAGGCGGCGACGCGCGGCCCTTGGGTGCGGATCAGGTAGCACAATCCCGACACCGCGGCCACCAGCGAAAGCAGCAGCAATGCGGCTTCGCGGAATCTTGGAATATACGGGTTGGACTGAATGCTGCTGGGCACAAAAACATTGATCGCCATCAGGACGGCAAAGGCGCCGACGTCGAAAATGCGCTCCACCGTCCAGACGCCGATCTGCGAGGACAGCGACACGTTCTCCTTCTTGGAGATCAGGTAAGGCCGGACGAACTCACCCGGCCGGCCCAGTAATGCCAGCCCGGTAAAGCCGATGAAAGTGGGCGCAATGAGCCGGGAAACAGGCGCGTTACAGATCGGCTTGAGAAAAACTCTCCAGCGCACCGCCCGCAGGTAGTAGGTGGAGTAGATCAGTGCGATGGCGAAAAAGATGTGGAGCTTGCCGATGCCGCTCGTCTCGGCGCGGAAGCGAGCCCAGTCGAAAGTTCGCCAGTGCTGGATTTGGAAATACACCAGTACTGCAAGCACGACAATGACGACGGCGCTAGTGAGGACTCGCTTCGTATTCATCGGCAAGGCGGGGGGCACATACCTCAACTTAAACGACCCCGTCACGGAGGGTCAATGCAGCGCCCTATGTTTTGAAGCAAGGTCAGGAGCCCGGAGCAGGCGCGACGGCGGGCTTAACGGCGGTCTGAGCCGGCTGGGCGGGAGTCGTCTTCTTGGCTTTGGTCTTATGAGCATTCGGTTGGGCCTTGCGCGCCGCCAGCTTCTTGCGATTGAAATCGCGGATGACGCTGGCCACGTAGGCGCGCGTTTCGTGATAGGGCGGGACCCCATGGTACTGCTCGACGCGTTGTGGCCCGGCGTTATAGGCGGCTAGCGCCTTGGCGAGATCGTTGTCGTAGCGTGCCAGCAACTCGCGCAGATAACGCGTGCCCCCGTCCACGTTGGCCTGGGAATCAAAAGAGTCTTTCACGCCCAGTTTGGCGGCGGTGTCCGGCATAAGCTGCATCAGGCCGCGCGCTCCCTTGGGAGAAACGGCCTTGGGATTGAAGCCGCTCTCGGCGCGGATGACGCTGTCAATCAGGTCGGCGTCCAACAGGTGCTTGTCGCTGGCGGCGGCGACGACCGACTTCAGGTCCCTGACGGCGGGCGGCGTGGGCGCCGCGGCGGGTGGCGGCGGCAGTGGCAGTTGCTCTTGCGAGAGAGAAACAATGTCCGCGGTGGCAACGTCAATGAAACTGTCGTCCCCTGCGTCAGTAAACAGCCGCGAGGTTTCCTGCATGATCTGGCGGTGATCGAAGCGCATGCTGAAGCCGTTGCGCAGGGTGGCCACGTATACGATGCCGGGCGTGGACGCGGTGGCCGCCGGCAGCGACACGGGTGAAAGCGATTCCGCCATGGCCGCGGACACCAGCACGATCACGCAACCTACAATTTGCGCCAGACTTTTCATTGCTTAACGATCATTGCTTACCGATTGCTCCCGCGCCCACACCCAACACCTGCTCCACCGCGACGGCGACACCGTTCTGCTCGTTGGATGCGGTCACCCTCCAGCCGAACCGCTTTAATTCTGGACAGGCGTTTCCCATAATAACGGGTACTCCCGAGAACTCAAGCATTTCCACGTCGTTGTAGTTGTCACCGATGGCCATGACCTGGTTACGAACGATACCGCGATGGCGCGTCCAGCGCTCCAGGGCATGGCCTTTGGAGCAGCCCTGATTGAGGACGTCCAGGATGGTGAGATCGCGGGCGACATATTCCGTTTTTAAGACCGTGATTTCTTGGGACATCCCAGCGGCGGCGAGGCGCGCCTGCGCCTCCACCATGCGGGCGATGGTACCGCAGTACATGATCTGGATGGGATCGGCAACCAGCGCGTCCTCCAGCGGTACGACGCGCTCGATATAGGCTTCGTTCTTTTCCATCCAGCGGCTGATGGAGCCGTGTAGTTCGGCGGTGCGTTCCACCACCAGCGAGCCCCGGTCTTCGCGATCGAAGGTGAGGACGGCGTTGCTGCGAAACTCGTTCATGTGGCGGATCAGCTTGCGCGCACTGGCGGCGGGCAGCTTGTCGGTGAAGAAGTGCTCGCCCTGCGTGGACTTGGTGACCGCGCCATTGGAGCTGATCAGCCAGAGGTCGAATCCCAGCGCCTGCGCGATGGGCAGGGCAAACATGTGGCGGCGGCCGGTGACCAGCACGACTTCGACGCCGGCAGCGTGGGCGCGGCGAAGAGACCTCAGGTTTGCCTCGGAAATCTGGAACTGAGGATCGAGCAGGGTACCGTCGATATCGATGGCCAGCAGTCGGATGGGCGGCTTCACTGGGTCCTAATTCTACCGGGGTCAGCGGCGGATGTCTTGTACGAGCACCTAAGTACTTCAGTACCTGAGTACCTTGCATGCTGAGCACCGGTTGCTGCCGCGAATGCTCACAGAGGCACGTAGGGTACCTAAGTATGTGAACAAGTTGTTCGCGCAGGCGTGCAGCGCGCCTACACCGCTGTTGCCGATTCTACTTGCCGATAAACGATAAATAGTTTATTGTTTATCGATAATGATTACGTCGAAAACCACGATGACACATTCGATGGCGCTACGCACGACCTGCGTCACCTTGCGTATCCTGATCGTCCTCAACTGGATTTTCGGAACCCTGATCTTCGCGCTGCTGGCGATCAGCTTCCAGGCTGAGGAATGGACCTGGCGAGCGCTCGGCGCCGGTGCGGTCGCCGGTCACGAGGGCATCGTCGCCGGGATGCGCTCAATCATGGTGATCGGCATCGCGGGCATCCCCCTCGCCTATGTCGTGTTAAGCCGGCTGCTCAGGATCGTCGAATCGGTGCGCACGGGCGAGCCGTTCACCAAGGACAACGCTGGGCGGCTGCGGACCATCGCCTGGGCGCTGCTCGGCCTCGAGCTGCTCCACATCGGCGTCGTCGCGATTGCGTCCGCGGTCTCGACCAAAGAAGTGCCGCTGCGGATCAACGGCAATTTCCAACTCACCGGTTGGCTAGCCATCCTCCTGCTGTTCGTGCTCGCGCAGGTGTTCCTCGAAGGGACGCGCATGCGCGAGGATCTCGAGGGCACCGTCTGATGGCCATTCTGGTCAAGCTCGACGACCTGCTGCACGAGCGGCGCATGACGCTGACCGAGCTCGCCGAGCGCATCGACATCACGCTCGCCAACCTGTCGATCCTGAAGACTGGCAAGGCGCGGGCGATCCGCTTCTCGACGCTCGAGGCAATCTGCGACGTGCTCGCCTGCCAACCGGGCGACCTCCTCGAATTTCGACCCGATTCGGGCGCGCCGGAGAGGCGCCCGTCCGTGTCGCGTGATGAGATTGGAGATTTGAAATGACTTCCACTGCTGCCACCGTTTCACCGGCCGTTGCGGCCCCCTTCGAGAGCGAAGTCTCTCTCGCTCGGCTCTACCTACTGCGCGCGATGTACCTGCTGCTGGTCATCGGCGGCGCCATCGTGTTTCTGCCGCAGTTGATAGGCCATGAGCCGACGGCGCGCGGGGTAATCCCGAGCATGCTCGGCGCACTGTGGGTGCTTGCATGTTTCGGGCTTCGCTACCCGCTGCAGATGCTTCCGATCCTTCTCTTCGAGCTCGTGTGGAAGACAATCTGGCTCATCGATTACGGGCTACCGCAATGGATGGCGGGCGTGCGCACGGCGCAATTCACAGAGGATTTCAAAGCGATCGCGTTGGCCCCCGTGATCTTCCTCGCGATTATCCCGTGGGCGTACGTTTTCCGGCATTACCTGAAGGAGCCGGGGGCACGTTGGCACTAGGCACCGTGAGTATTGCGCGTATCTCCGACTAAATCGTTGCCGGCGGGCGGCACTAAAACCGAAACACCAGCCCGCCGGTGGTCACGATGTTGTGCTGGCGCTGGTCAAAATTGCCGAGGTTGAAGCCGAGGCCGCCGGAGTAGAAGTCGCGCACTTCGCCGCGGACGCTGAGGTAGGGCGCGATTTTTACGTCAAGGCCACCTCCGTAGTCAAAGACGTTCGTGTTGGTGGTGTCGGAAGCGCCTAGCTGCCGCAGCCCGGAGTTGGCGCTGAAGTGAGCCAAGCCGCCGCCCACGGCAACCCACGGCGAGACGAAAAATCCGGGCGCGAACTTCACCCGCAGCCCGGGCGCGACAAACAGCGCCGAGTAACTCGCCGACGATGTCAGACCGAACGTCGTGACGTGAGAGTTTAGTGTTCCCACCACCGGCACCTCGACATAGGCGGACAGCAGCGGGACGGAAGCGATGCGATAGGCCACGCTGCCCTCGATCGCCGCAGCATTGCCGACGCCGGTGAGGTTGACGGGGAAGTATCCGCCGGCGCCAACGGCCAATTCAATCTTTTGCGCCACAGCGGGCACGGCCAGGAGCATGCTGACAATCGAAATCAGGATGGCTGTCTTGCTGGTTTTGCGCACAGAATTCTCCTCCGGATAAACGTTGGATGCACGTTCGCAGGATTGTGGGTGGCCAGATTCGAGAGCGGCATTTATGCTGGTGCGCGTTTGATCCCAGCAACTGTTCCTCGGGTCAGATACCCGAGCCCAACAGTCGAAGCGGCGTGACCGATGAAACGGTGGCTGAAACGGTGGCGAATTCGCATCCTGCTCATTCTGGCGGTAGTGGGGCCGGGATTCATCACGGCGAACGTGGACAACGACGCCGGCGGCATCCTGACCTACTCGCAAGCCGGGGCGCAGTTCGGCTACTCACTGCTGTGGACGATGATTCCCACCACCATCGCGCTGATCGTGGTGCAGGAAATGGCATCACGCATGGGCGCGGTCACCGGCAAGGGACTCAGCGACCTGATCCGCGAGGAGTTCGGCTTCCGCATCACCTTCTTCATGATGGTGGCGCTGATCGTCATCAACTTCGGCAACATCCTCAGCGAATTTGCCGGTATCGCCAGCAGCCTGGAGCTGTTTCACGCCAGCAAGTACATCACCGTACCGGTGTGCGCGGCCTTCGTGTGGCTGATCGTGGTGAAGGGCAGTTACAAGAGCGTTGAGAAGGTATTCCTGATGGCGTCCTTCTTCTACATCGCTTACATTTTCGCGGGCGTGCTGTCGAAGCCCCACTGGGCGGAAGCCATGGTGAGGACGGTAACCCCGCCGCCGCGCCACAACGTGTGGTCGGATCCGACGTACTTATACATGACCATCGGCGTAATTGGCACTACCATTGCGCCTTGGATGCAGTTCTACCTGCAAGCATCAATCGTGGAAAAGGGGATTACCGTGCGGCAGTACCGCACCTCGCGACTGGACGTGATCCTGGGGTGCGTATTCGCGGTGGTGGTGGCCTGGTTCATCGTGCTGGCATGCGCCGCGAGCTTGCATGTGCACGGCGTGCGTAACATCGAGACCGCCGCCCAGGCCGCCATTGCGCTCCGCCCCCTGGCCGGCCGGTATGCATACCTGTTGTTTGCCGCCGGGCTGTTCAATGCCTCGCTGTTCGCGGCTTCCATCCTGCCGATTTCAACCGCGTACTCGGTGTGCGAGGGTCTGGGCTTCGAGTCGGGGGTGGGGAAGAAGTTCCGCGAAGCGCCGGTCTTCTACTGGCTGTACACGGCGCTGATCGCGGCCGGGGCGGGCGTGATCCTGGTCCCGAATTTCCCCTACATCAAGGTGATCCTGTTTTCGCAGGTGCTGAACGGCATCGCGCTGCCGTTTGTGCTGGTGTTCATGGTCATGCTCATCAACAAGCGCGAACTCATGGGCGAGCACGTCAATTCGCGCTTTTACAACGTGGTCGCGTGGGCCACCACCGCCGTATTAATCGCGCTGACGGTCGCCTGGTTCGTCACCCTTGGCAAGGGCTAGCATTCCATTTCGGGAAAGTCCAAATGCTACAAAGGGGAGCGAATCGCCTAGGGCGGCTAGCCCCTATATTTCATTTTCCATAGCCCGACTATGGATTCAGGAACCAGTACCTCCGATCCGGCCACAAACTGCTTGTAAGTAGCTGATTCTAAATTGCCAAGCTTTGGTCGCCGACGTGCAAAGCTTAGGCTAGTATTCCCCAGACGGACACAGATTCACAAAACGGAGGCAGTATGGACGCTGCGTTTACTCGCCGGTTGATTACAGTGCTTGCGATCACCGTCGTAATTCTCAGCTTGTTATCCACGGCGGCGCTGGCCGACGAACTGTATGCCCGCGTGCGCGGCACAGTCACCGACTCCAGCGGCGCGGTGGTACCAGGCGTAGCAATGAAGATCACCAACCCTGCTACTGGCTTCTCGAGAACGACCACGTCGAGCGGCGATGGAACCTTTGAGTTCATCAACCTGATTCCCGGCACTTACGCCATCAGCGCCACCAAGGCCGGGTATGCCACCACCACGGTTGGCGACATCAAACTGTTGGCAAACCAGACCTTTGTCAGCACCGTGAGCCTGAAGGTGGGAGCTGTCACCGAGGAAGTGACCGTCATCGCCAACCCTGCCCAGGTCGAGCAGACCAGCATACAGTTGACGGCCACCATCAGCGAGAAGACCATCACCGATCTGCCGCTGAACGGCCGTAACTGGGTCACCTTGCAGCAGACCCTGCCCGGCGTAGTTCTGCCGGACACCCGTTTCGGAACCAATTACTCGACCAACGGCAGCCAGGCGCAACAGAACAGTTACCTGATCAACGGCTCGGATTCCAACGACCTGCCGCTGAACAGCCCGCTGGCGCCGCCCAACCCGGACGCGATCTCGGAAGTCCGCATGATCACCAACACGATCAATCCGGAATACGGGCGCAACTCGGGCGCGATCATGAACGCGATCACGAAGTCGGGAACGAACTCGTTCCATGGCACGGCTTTCGAGTTCTTCCGCGACACCTCGCTGAACACCAAGAACTACTTCCAGCTCCACCCGGCCAAGTTCCACCAGCACCAGTACGGTGGGACGGTTGGCGGCCCGATCATCAAGAACAAGACTTTCTTCTTCTTTAGTCTCCAGAACACTCGCAACGTGGTTCCCTCCACCCAACAGACGGGCATCACCACGGTGTATACGCCGGCGCAGTTAACCGGTAACTTCAGTGCAATCAGTTGCACGAAGTCCGGGGTGCGCGGGACAGGAGCCTTCTGCCTCGATCCCGCTAAAACCACGCCCTTTGCCATCGGTGGATTCCCGGCAGGCACGCCGTGGATCAACGTGCTCGCTGGGGGCAGTACCGCCAGCGGCGCGCCAGTACAGGTTCCCGGCGGAGCAGCTTCCTTCAATGCGCAGGCGGCTTCGCTGGTAAAGCAATTTGTGCCTTTGCCGAACCTGGGAACGAACCAGTTCACCTTCAATCCATCGCTGGCCGGCAGGACCAACCAGTACATCGGGCGGTTGGACCAGAACGTCGGGTCGAAAGACGCATTTTGGTTCTATGCTTACGCGAATAACAACGCGTCGGTCGACGATCTGCCCTTCACCGCCTCCACTTTGCCGGGCTTCGGCCAGAAGAGCTCGGCGTTTACGAAGCAGTTCACGGCCTCCTGGAGCCGCACCTTAAGCAGCTCCATGCTGAACGAGCTCCGTCTTGGCTATACGCGCCTGTACTTCCAGGCCGTGTTTCCGATCGCGCCAGTTCAGCCGAAGGATGTTGGGTTCACCAACATCTTCCCGCAACTGCCCAGCGGCGCCGGATATCCGGCAATGACCATCACCGGCTACTTTGGGCTGGGTTTCTCCACCAACGGTCCGCAGCCCCGCAAGGACCAGACCTACCAGCTCACCGACAACTTTAGCTGGGTGCGTGGACGGCACAGCATCAAGGTCGGGTATGAAGGTCGCAAGTTCCAGGTGTGGAACCCGTTTAGTGCCCGGAACAGCGGCTCGTTTACGTTCAACAACAGCGCGACGTTCGGCACTGGCGATCCTGGCCTGAACTTCCTGCTCGGCATTCCAACCGGCTACAACCAGGGGTCGGGTTCGCTGATCATCGCGCAGGCGTATGAACATTACGCCTACGTGCAAGATCAGTGGCGGATGCGCGACAACCTGACGCTGACCTTCGGCACCGGCTACCAGATCGATCAGCCGATTCAGGAACTGCAGAACAACGGGATTAACCGCGTCTGCATAATTGCCGGACAGCAATCCAAGGTTTTCCCCACCGCTCCGGTGGCCTACAACTTCAACGGCGATCCCGGTTGCAACAAGGGCGGCGGCGCCACCACCAAGTACAACCACTTTGGACCTCGCGTCGGCTTCGCCTACAGTCCGAACTGGGGCAGGATTTCCGGCGGACCGGGGAAGATGTCCATCCGCGGCGGCATCGGTCTCTATTACAACCGCGGCGAAGAAGAGCTGAACCTGCAAGACTTGGGCAACCCGCCGCTCGGCCTGACCAGCACTGGCGTCGGAGACCTTCATCTGGCGCCGTCGTTCCCGGATCCTTGGAAAAACATCGCCACCGGGGTGTCGATAACGAACAAGTTCCCGTTTGTTCCTCCGGCGCCGGGAAGTGTGATCGACTTCACAGCCTTTGAGCCGTTCTTCATCAACGTGTTCGATCCCAAGTCCACCATACCGCGCGCGGCTAACTACAACCTGACCGTGGAGCGCGAGCTTCCCGGCCAGACCATTATGCGCGTGGCCTATGTAGGCTCGATGGCACGTCACCTGGTCGCCTCCTACTCCTTCAACTCGGCAACTCCGGCCGGCGTTGCGGACTGTCTGACCAATCCGGCATGCTTCAATGACCCCGAAAACGCACCGGGCAACTTCCCGAGTCACTACCCGTTCGACCCCAATATCTTTGCCCAGTCGGGTATGCAGCACACGAACGCGAATTCGATTTACAATTCGCTGCAGGTCACCGTGGATAAGCACCTCAGCCACGGCCTGCAGGTGCTGGGTACCTACACCTGGGCGCATGCCATGGATCAAGGGTCCAGCTTCGAGGATATTGCGTTCCTGGCGAACGGCGGAAGCGATCCGTACGGCAACCTCAAACGCGATTACGGCGATTCAGCCTTCGATACCCGTCATCGCTTCACCGTCAGCTCCAGCTACGACGTCCCGAACCTGAACAAGCTGAGCATGTTCTCATGGATGCCCAGCCGAGTGATGGGCGGATGGCGGTTAACGGGCATCTACGCCTGGCAGACCGGCCAACCGATCATCTTCCAGGACAACAGCGACAACTCGCTGACCTGCGCCGGCAACTACACGTTCTATGCCTGCCCGGATCGTCCGGACGTGGTCTTTAAGCCGAAGGCTCTGGATCCGCACACGGCCGTATTCGGGACTTTGAACCATTACTTCTTCGACCCGGGCGCGTTCGAGCCAAATGCACTCGGTACGCTGGGCACGACGCGCCGTGGCTTCCTGCACGGTCCCAGCTACGCCAACATCGACTTCGCCCTTCAGAAGGACACGAAGGTCACCGAAGGCACAACCATCCAGTTGCGCCTCGAGGCGTTCAACCTGTTCAACCACACCAACTTCGCCAACCCGACCGGCAACAGTTCTTCGGCCAACTTCGGCCGGGTCACCTCGATTCGTACCAACACGAATTCACGGTTGGTGCAGTTGGGCGCAAAGTTCATCTTCTAAGACGAACCTCCTGCAACACTTTGGGGCATCCGGTTTTCCGGGTGCCCCTACTTTTTGCCTCGGGATTGGCGGAATTCCTAACTCCTCAGATCCGACCATTCTTAAGTGAAATCACACAAACTCGCCGCGGGCGAGGTCGTCCACCAGCCCGGCGTCGGCTTCCAGAAAATCGAACTCCGGCAGTTCTTTGCGCGAAACCCAGCGCACATCCTTGAAGATGCGGTTCTCAATCTGGCCGGCGAAATCGTTGACCACGAAAAAGCGCAGCTCGACCGTGCCGCCGTGCGTGTAGGTGTACCGGATGCGTGTGATCTCGTCCCCGATGGTGGCGTCAATGCCGAGTTCTTCGTCCAGTTCGCGGCGGAGAGCATCGCGCGGCTGCTCGCCGGGCTCGATCTTGCCGCCCGGGAACTCCCACTTCAGCGGAAACGGCTGGTGGCGGGTGCGTTGGCAGATCAGGATTTGCGGATCGCCGGTAGCAGGAGAAGCGGAGCGATCGTCCTCGCCCGCATTGCGGCGCCGCAGGATCAAGGCGGCGGCAACGCGCGTGATGGACCGGCCACGCGTGGTTTTCTTCGCGCCGGGCTTCATCTTCAGCCCTGCTTCTCGATCATGCGCCCGACAAGTTCGGCGCAGTGCTCCACCAGCTTGCGGTCGTCGGCGGTGAAAGCGGCGGGGAAGTGACTGTCAATGTCAATCTCGCCCACCACCTCGCGGTGCACGAAGATGGGCACGACGATTTCCGACTTGGTTTCGAGGGAGCAGGCGAGATAGCGGGAATCCTTGTTGACGTCGTCCACGACCACGGTTTTTCCCGTGGAGGCGGCGGCGCCGCAGATGCCCTGGTTGAGCTGGATGCGGGTATGCGGGGTCATGCTGCCGACGAACTCGCCCAGGTGCAAGACGCGCTCGCCACCGGCTTCATCCCGGATCATGTAGAACCCGACCCAGTTGTACTTGAGCATGCGCTCGTGCAGTCGCGCACAGATGAACTTCATGAGTTGGTCGGCGGAGCGCGCCGAAAGTGCCAGTTCGTCGAGTTCGCGCAACAGGTCCGCGGGCTTGATCGCTGGGGTCATGGGTGATATTAAAGCACAGAAGCGGCGATGCTTCGGATGCCTTCGGCCATGGGAAACAGGTCGGGATGAATGGCATGGCTCAAGGCACGCAGGCCGCCGAGCAGGGTGGGAGCGGGTGTGTTGAGCAGTTCGTCGCGCACGCAGAAGACGCTCCCAGTGCGCGCAGCCGGCAGGTCGTTCCATTGGCGGTCGCGAATGATTTTCTCCAGCGGGACACGGTCGCCGGCGCCGCACCAGGCGGCGATGACGATCTCCGGGTTGTTTTCGCGGACCTGTTCCGCGGTCGTCCGCTGACCGGGTTGGCCGACAAACTCGCCCCCGGCGGCTTCCACCATCTCCGCCACCCACGGCTGCGAATGGATCAGCGGTTTGCCCCATTCCTCACAATAGACGCGCGGGCGCAGCTTGGCTGAAGTGCGCGCGGTGACGCCGGCAATGACATTCCTCATCTCGCCGATCACGGAAGCGCCACACTCGGCCACGCCGAGAATTCCGGCGATGGCGGCGATATCCCCATAAATGTCGGCGAGTGTGCGCGGGGCCAGCCCGAGGAATCGCACGCCAGCCCGCAGAATTTCCGCCACCGCTTTTTCCTGGTAGGGGACGGCGGCAATGACCAGGTCGGGTTGGGCGGCAAGAATCTCCTCCGCCTGCGCCGTCCAGGAATCGGAGACGATGATGCGTCCGGCGGCGGCCTCGGGACAGACATCGGCGCAGTAGCGCGTGCAGGCGACGACGGAATCGAGCCGTCCCAGGCGGTCAAGGATGACTGTCGCGCTGGGCTGGAGAGAGACGATGCGGCGAGGCGTATATGAGGTCATCGCTGAATAGAATCTTGGTAGCTCGTAGCTGGCAGATGGTGGCTCAGCTACGAGCTGCCAGCTACGAACTACCCAGGAGTGGGTGCATCGTTCACCACGAACCGCTCCAGGTCCGCGATGTCGGTCTCCGGCAATTTCTGCCAGCGCGATTTCAGGTATGCCCACGGAATGTGGAAGAGCAGCACCTTGGGACTGAATTTGGACGAGCTGTGAATCCAGCAGGAATGAGTGCACCAGCACTTCGCTTCCGGGATCGCCTTCACCTCTGCGCGCATCAGCGACGAAGCCAGCGCGGCGGAGAGGTTGCAATCGAAATCCTGCACCCGGCCGAGCTTGGGGCGCTGTTCGCAGGCGCGGAAGTGGCCGTCGTGATCGATCACGATGGTGCTCTGACCGGCAGTGCAGGCCATCGGCCAAGCCTTGTCGCTGTAATGGTTTTGCTCATGAATATCGAAGTGAAACTTTATGTTTCCCAGATAGTAGGCCCGAGCCAGCGCACGCGGCAACGCCGGCAGGTGAGAAAACAGTTGCTCGGCGTAGCGCTGGTGAAAGAACATCAGCCGCCGGTGCAGCGCGACCAGTTCCTGGCGCGGCAGGCGCTTCAGCGAAGCGTCCATCGGATCGCCGCGGATGATCTCGAAGTAGTGACCGTCGGAGTCGGTCTCGCGCATCATCTTTTGGCCGAGTTCGACCAGTTCGCGATAGTTTTCCGCCGTGACGCAGGTGACCACGTTGCGCCGCAGCCGCCGCACACCATGCCACTTGCGAGCCGCCATGTCCATGGTCGCCAGCGTCTTCTGAAAATTGTTGGGCACGCCGCGGATGGCGTCGTGGGTGTTGGCCAGCCCGTCGAGTGAAAAGTTCAGGTCGATGACCAGCTCCGGGCAACGCTGCAACAGCGCTGAGATGACCGATTCGATTTTGGCCGGGAGCAGGCCGTTGGTCGGCAGGTTGATGTGCCGCACGCCGTTGTTGACATAGAAGAGCTCGATGATCTCGGCCAGCTCCTTGCGCATGAAGGGCTCGCCGCCGGAGATCCAGAGCTTGTGAAACTTGGGCGCGGTGCGGCTGAGGTTTTCGATCTGCTGCAACGTGAGATCGCGGCCCTGGTTAAGTTCGTCCCAGTAAAAACAGGTACGGCAGAGCGAATTGCAGGTCGAGGTGACGAACAGAAACACCGACTCCAGCCCGGCAGGACGAAATGCCGTCTTGGCGTAATGGAAGTAGTCGAACCCCACCAGGTGATTATATGCGGTGGCCCGCAGTTCGTAGTCGGTAGTCCGTGGCCCGTGTTCCGGAGGTGACGACCCTCTCGATCCCATGTTTCCAGACTACCGACTACGGGCTACCGACTAACCTACCAGCTACAATTCCTACATGTACTCCGCCCAGGTTCTGGACCACTTCGAACATCCGCGCAATGTTGGCGAGTTGAACGACCCGACGGCCATGGCGCGAATGGAGAATCCCGCTTGCGGTGACGTGATGGAGCTGTCGTTGCGTGTTGAAGGAGAGCGAATCGTCGAGGTGCGCTATCGCACAAAAGGATGCGTGCCCGCGATTGCCTGCGGATCCGCCTTAACCGAAATGATCGCCGGTAGAACCATCAGCGAGGCGCGCGCTATGCGCCGGATCGAGCTGGTGATGAAGCTCGGCGGCCTGCCCATCGCATCCCTGCACGCCAGCCACTTGGCGATGGACGCGCTGGCGGCGGCGCTAAACCAATTAAGAATGAAGAAGTCAGAATGAGAATGTCAACGCGCTCGGCTTTTCATTCTTCATTTTGACTTCTTAATGTTTTAATGTCTTCCGGCCGATACACCGTCCACCGGCGCTGCCGCGCAATTTTTTCCAGATCAGGATTGGGATTGATGGCGAAAGCGTGTTTCGTCAGCTCCATCATCGCGAGATCGTGCACAGAGTTTCCAAGGACGGCGTCCGGCAAGCGCGGCAGCAATTCGTGGATGGCGGCGGCTTTCAGTTCGTCGGTGGGAACGCGAATCAAGCGGTCGGTGCAGCGGCCGTTCTCATTCTCTACGCAGGCGGCGATCACGCGCGCCGCGGGAATGCAAAAGCGCGCAGCGCCGGCGCGAACCACCCAGTCGTTGGTGGACGAGATGGCCCACAACTCGCAGCCCGCATCGGCCAGGCGCCGCGTCAATTCCGCCATCTCCGGGAAAATGCGCGGCACGATGCGCGCGGCGAAAAATTCGGCGGCGGCGCGCTCCAGCATGGCGCAAGCCAGCCCGGCGTGAATCGTGACCATCTCGCCGCACATCTGTTCTTCGCTGACGCGACCGGCGCGATAGTCGTCATACCGTGCCTTCGCCCAACGGGCAACGTCCTCCGGCAGCAGGCCGCGCTCCATCTCCCAATAAAAAAACCGTTCACCGGCGTCGCCACTCCACAGCGTGCCGTCACAATCGAAAACGGCGAGGCGTGGGCCGAGATTCAGCACCGACGCAATAAACTCCTCGGCGCGCGGCGAGAGGGAAGTGTGGGAGCTTTGAGGAGTGCTCATCCGCTGGCGATCCGTTGGTAATCTTCGGGCGTATCGACGTTCCAGGCTACCAGAGGATCGTCCACGCTCACATACTGGATGCGCTGCAGGTGCGCGTGCTCGACATCGCGCGCGGTGACGGTGGGCGGAGCCGACAGGAACGCATTGATCATTTCGCGCCCCACCACCAGGGGGTGTCCATTGCGCTCACCGTGTCGTGGAACCACCGCCCAGATGCCCTCCGGGGAGCGCTCCAGAAAACGATCCTTCAAAAGCGCCACCGTGGCAGGAGTGGCGGGCGGGCGGTCCACGAGTGCGATGATCGCCGCATCGCGACCGCGGTTCATCACCTCCTGCAACCCCAGACGCAGCGAGCTGAACTGCCCGCGCTGTGGCTCGCGGTTGACGACCAGAAACGCGCTCGCCGCATACACCAGCGGCTCCAGGTTGGGCGTGTTGTCGCCACCGACCACGATTACCATATCGGTGAGCGGAGCCAGCAAATCAATCGCCCCGCCCAGAAACGTTGAATCTCGCCACGGCAGGAGCGCCTTGTCGCGCCCCATGCGCGACGATTCGCCGGCGGCGAGAATGACTCCGCAAAAGCTGGGCGAACGTGCCATATGCAAAAGGGTAACAAATCGCGCTTCCTCTGGCTGTGATGTTCCTAACCTTTTCTCGGGGCGGACGTCTAAGCTGCTGGGAGTACGTCTAGACTCCGAGGCTGGAGAATGTCCGCATGCGCTTCCGAACGCTTGCTGTCCTGCTCGCCTTCTCTGCCGCCGCCTACTCGCAAAACTCGCAAGACCCCGTTACAGTGCAGCAAGAGACGGCGATCACGGCCGAGCGGCGCGGCCCCAGGCCCGACGCTTCGAACCCGAGCGTCGCGCCGGAACAACTCAAACGCGGCCGCCAGATGCTGGAATTTGCCGAGGCGCAGGCTTCCGGCCTGGAGGGCGGCATGCGCGCCTATGCGCTGCGGGAAGTGGCGCGCGCCTACCAGCCGACCAACAAGAAGAAGGCCCTGCAATTGATGGAGGACGCGCTGGCAGCGACACGCGCCATGGACGACGACAGCTTGCATACCAAGAGCAAGCTGGAGGAGCAAATCCTTCAGGCACTGGTGCCACTGGCGCCGCAACGCGTTGATGAACTCCTGGACCAGGTCGCCCCAGAATCCCGCGGGGCGGTGTTGCGCAGCCTGCTGCAGTACTACCAGAAGAACAAAGATCTGGATCACGCCTTGCAGGTCCTCTATCGGGCCGGGGCAGAGAAGGAGATGCCTTACGATGCTGCCGCCAGCATCATGTCGGCGCTTCCGCCGGAACGCTCCGCCGATCTGGTGAACACCTTCAATGTGGCGCTCGTGAGCTACCGCAACAACCAACACACCGGCGCCATGATGGGCGGAGGAGACTTCGCCGACCTGATTACTGGTTTCTGGCGCAAGGTTCCCAAGGGAACCGTACTGGAAGCCATCGCCGAGGTGCTCAAGCAGGCCAAGGCGCAAGTGGAGCGCAGCAGCGGTTTGCGCATCTCGATGGCCTCGAGCAAAGGCGCGGTGGCGTTTAACTCCTATTACGAGTTCCGCCTTTTTCAGCTCCTGCCCGTGCTGAGGGAATTGGATGAATCGGGCGCCAAGAAGATGGTGGAGGATTACCAACAGGTTCGGACGCTGCTCGCCAAGTACCCACAAGGCACGAGCTCGCTGAACCCGACGGACGGTCCGAATGAGTCGCAATTCGGCACTATGAGCGTGACCGATGGCCGCGCTCCCCAGGGAGGCGGTAATCGCGGGCCGCGCATCCCATCTGCCATCGAGATGCAGCAAATGTCGAAGATCGTTTCCGATGCCGCCGCGCATCCCCAGGACGCACTCGCCAGTGTGCCATTGATTGCCCGTCCGGAACTGCGCGCCCAGGCCTATCAAATCATCGCGCGCAACATTTGGAAGAAGAACGCGAGCGTGGCGCATCAGGCGCTGGAAAAACTCCTTGACCTCGTCCCGCAGCTCGACCTCGACCAGCAACTTCGCACGCTTGCTTCGGCGGCAGACACGTATGTCTCCATGGATGACAGCGAAGCAGCCAAGAAGACCGTAGAGAAGGGTTTGAAGGCCGCGGACAAGGCCTATGAGCGGGACAGCAACGCCGATGATCCCAACAAGGCGCTCAAGGCGTACTGGCCTTCGACGGCGGCCTACCGCAGCTTCCTCCGCCCCGCGGCGCGCATCTCACCCGCGTGGGCCACCAAACTGGCCAATGAAATCTCCGATCCCGAGATGAAGGTCGTCCTCCAGATCACGCTGGCCGAGGCATGGCTCGATATTCCAGCCGGTTTCACCACCATCATGACCAGCACGAAAAAAGGGAATCGAATGATGATGGACATGAACTGAGGGACTGCATCCTGGCCGCCGCAGAAATGCAGGGAGGCCCTACACACCCCACCATCCGAGTCGCTGGCCTGCCTCGCCTGCCTGATCCTCTGGTGTACCCCTGCCATAGCTGTTGTGGTACTTTGATCCGTTTCCAATTGCCCGCCGAGGGATGGCCGAGGAGCGCGCCATGAAAGCAGTCCGATTCCATGAGTTTGGCGGCCCGGAAGTCCTGCAGTACGAAGATGTCCCCGATCCTCAACTGCGTAAAGACCAGGTGCTGGTGCGGGTGCGCGCCTGCGCCATGAACCATCTTGACCTCTGGGTCCGCAAGGGCCTGCCTGGTGTGAAGTTGCCGCACCTCTTGGGCAGCGACGTGGCCGGGGAGGTGGTGGAGGTCGGCGAGTACGTTACGGGGTTGCAAAAGGGCCAGCGCGTGATCGTTGCGCCCATGGTTTTCTGCGGGCACTGCCACTTCTGCGCCTCCGGCGTGCAGAACATGTGCCGCGACTTCACCGTGCTCGGCAACGGTGTGGACGGCGGGAATTGCGAGCTGATCGCCGTGCGCCGCGATTTCGTCATTCCCATCCCCGACTCGCTTAGCTTCGAAGAAGCCTCGGCCGTGCCGCTGGTCGGACTGACCGCCTGGCACATGATGGTTACCCGCGCCCAAATCCGTCCTGGGCAGAACGTACTCGTGTTGGGCGCGAACTCCGGCGTCGGCATGGCCGCCATCCAGATTGGCAAGCTGTTTAACGCCTACGTGATCGCGACCGCCGGCGACGAACACAAAATACAGCGAGCGCGCGAGCTCGGCGCCGACGAGGTCATCAACCACTACACGCAGAAAATCTCCGACGAGGTCAAACGCATCACCAGCAAGCAAATGTGCGACATCGTCATCGAACACGTCGGCCAGGCCACCTGGGGCGAGAGTATGAAGTCGCTGAAACCGGGCGGCGCCATCGTGACTTGTGGTGCGACCAGCGGCCCCAAAGCTGAATTCGACCTCCGCGTCCTGTTCGCCAAGCAACTGGCGTTCCTCGGATCTTACATGGGCACCATGGGCGAACTGCACGAGGTTCTGAAGCACGTCTTCAGCGGCAGGGTAAAGGGCGTGGTGGACTCCGCTTTCCCGCTGGCGGAAGCCCGCGCCGCCCACGAGCGCATGGAGAAGAGCCAGATGTTTGGGAAAATCGTGCTGAAGCCATGACAACGAACTGACAATCTGTATTATCAAGTATTATACAATTGTCAAGGAGGCCCGCTATGCCTGTACACGAAGAGGTGTTGCGGACTGCGAATGAAATCGCTTCCGTGCGCCATGACTGGAGCTTCACGCCCGATGAGATCGTGCGTGCTCTTCCGCACCTCAACCAGAGTTCTGTCCGAACCCACGTTGTAAGCCGATGCTGCAAGAACGCTCCACAGAACCACGCTCACAAATGGAATTACTTTCAGCGAACTGGTCGTGGCCAGTACCAAATCGAGCCCGAGTATCGCCGCAAGCAGGCAGCGCCGCCGGTACGGACCTCGAACTCACGCAAAGGAGCAGGCGCGCCTTCGCTTCGCGAGATCATTCATTGCGTCGTGAATTCAGACGGCGGCATTTACGTTGCCGAATGTCTGGAATTCGCGGTTGTCACGCAGGGCAAATCGCTCGACGAGTTGGTTGAGAACCTCCGCGAAGCAATGGCTCTCCACCTGGAAGATGAAGACATGAATGCTGTCGGTTTTGTCGACCAGCCTCGGATCCAAATAGTCGTGGAACTGCCGCTCGCCGCATGAGCAGGCTGCGAAAAATGTCGGCCAGCGATGTTCTTCGGGCGCTGGCGAGCTTTGGTTTTGCGGTAATGAAAATCAGGGGAAGCCACGCCAAACTGCGACGAGTCTTAAAACATGGGGAACGCCAGACTCTGAGCGTGCCGATTCATAAGAGCATCGCTCCGGGCACCCTGCGCGCGATTTACCGCCAAGCGCTGCGCTTCATTCCGGAAGAAGATCTCAAGCCCTGGTTCTTTCATCAGGACCGGTGAATCGGATCGGCCCGTTCGTTATGGCATCCAATAAGGTAGGGAATTACAATGGAGCACCCATGAACGGCGACGAACGCTTCGAGAATCTTGAGGGCAGCCATCAGCACGAGCCCAAGGGCATCATCCGCGAGGTCAACTTCGGGGAGGTGCAGCCCGAGGGCATCATCATGACCACGCTCGACAACGCGGTGAACTGGGTGCGCAAGAGCTCGCTTTGGCCGATGACCTTCGGCCTGGCCTGCTGCGCCATCGAGATGATGTCCATGGGCGCTTCGCGCTTCGATATCGCGCGCTTTGGAGCCGAAGTGTTTCGCCCGTCACCACGCCAGTCCGACCTGATGATCATCGCCGGGCGCGTCTCGCAGAAGATGGCGCCCGTCATCCGCCAGCTTTGGGAGCAGATGCCGGAGCCCAAGTGGGTGATCTCGATGGGCGCCTGCGCTACCTCCGGCGGCGTGTTCAACAATTACGCGCTGGTGCAGGGCGTTAACCAGGTAATCCCGATTGACGTCTACGTCCCCGGCTGCCCTCCGCGTCCCGAGCAGTTGATCTACGCCATCACCCTGCTTCAGGAAAAAATCCAGAATGAACGCGGCTCGTTCAAGGACGCGCTGAACCTGAAATAGCTTCATTGACGAAGCTCCAGCAGCAAAAGCAAAGAGCACCGGATTGCTCCGGTGCTCCCTGGCTCGTACCCTCCCCCAGGTACTTCGCCAAACTTTGTTTCCGGTCAGGCCTACTGCAGCGGGCTATCGCTGGCGCTGGCCTGCTGGCTGACGTTGTAGCGGATCACGC
>JAIQFT010000032.1 GCA_020073185.1 Terriglobia bacterium | reverse complement strand
GAGCCCTGGGTCACGGCTGCCACTTCATGTACCTACCCCGCCGAACCGGCGCCGGTGCGCACCCGCCGCCGGCCGCACCCGCCCGGCGCTGCCGGCTGGACCGCCGGCGGCGCGGCGGCCAGAATGCTGCCAGTCGGCAGCGGCCCGGAACCGTGGCCGACTACGGCGCTTCTGTGGCACAGCAGCAAGAGGACGGTCGTGACCGAATGTCCGATGGGCCACGAACGCACCATCACCTATGACCAGCGCACGCCGGAGCAGGAGTGGACGCTCACCTGCCCGCTCTGTGGCGGCGAGCACCACATGCTGGCGCCGGAAATCCTGTGCTCCGACCTGTAGTTCCACCAATCCGCGAGTTGGACAAAACACCTCAGCCGCTCGATCCGGTCACATGGCCTTTGCAAGGTCGCAAAGTGTTCGGGCCAGCGGCGCTGGCCGGTGCGACGAGAGCCGGCCAAGTTATTACAATGTGATCATGACCCCCGAACGGCAACTGCGTGAAGAATTCAACCGCTGGGCCGAGGCGGGCCGCGGCGAGGAGATGGAGAAGCACCATCGCGACATCACCGAGAAGGCCATCCGGCGGATGGAGCTGCGGCCCGGCGAACGCGTGCTCGACCTGAGCTGCGGCACCGGCTGGGCGACGCGCATACTGGCGCGCCTGGTCGGGGAAGGACCGCAAGGTTTCGGGCAGGTAGTCGGCCTGGACATTTCCGATGAGATGATTCGGCGCGCGCGCGTTGCTTCCACGGATTTCGACAATGTCATGTTCGTGTGGGGTTCGGCGCAGCAGATTCCGTGGGAAGAAAATTTCTTCGATAAAGCGCTGTCGGTGGAGGCGTTTTATTACTATCCGGACCAGGCCCGCACCTTGGCGGAGCTGTTCCGCGTGCTGGCGCCCCGGGGGCGGTTCTTCATCTTGATCAACCTGTACAAGGACAATCCGTATTCGCTGCGCTGGGTGGACGAGCTGAAGGTCCCGGTGCACGTACGCTCGGAGGCGGACTACGTGCACCTTCTCCAGGTTCATGCCTTCGAAGACGTGTGGGCGATGCGCATTGCTGACGACACGCCGACCGCGGACGAGTACAGCGGCAAATGGTTCAAGAACGCTGCGGAGTTGCGCGAGTTCAAGCGCATTGGGGCGCTGCTGCTCAGCGGACGCAAGCCCGACATACGCTCCCTGGCGCCGGCGTGCCAGATTTACTGAGGAAAGTGACCTGGAGCGCCAAGGTTTTGCCTCCTCGGTCCCATGCGAGTAGCATATCGCGCAAGAAGTGGGGTGGCCTATGACAACGGGCACGGATCTGATTGCGGCGATCAAGAGCAACGAAGTGGCGCGCGCGAAACAGGTACTGCAGGCGAATCCCTCCGTGGCCAACGCGCGCGACGAAAATGGCGTGTCGGCGACATCGGCGGACATCGCGTCCGAGCGCGGCCACACCGATCTGGTGCGGCTGTTCGAGTCCGGCAGCCGGTCGCGGGCGGCCGGTTAGTCTTCCGCGCCGTTGACGGCGGGATCGAACGGCGATTCCGATTCCATCACGTCGGCATGGTTGTGATAGTCCGACCTGATCTCTTCCGGGTTCATCCGCTTGCGACACTCAAAGCAGATAATGATCGGTGTTTCCATGACCCTGACCCCCACTGCCCTTGACTCTACGAGCATTGCTCTGCGGATGAAAGATGGCGCGGGTAACCAGCTCGAGTCACGCCGGTAATGCGCGCCAAGCGCAAGGCTGGAAGCTTAGATCAGGGTTCGTGGCTGCAGGTATTGGAAAGTTTGTCGCGGGACGAGTAAAAAACCGGACCTGGTAATCGAAAAAACTGCGCCTATTGGGCGGCGGGCGGCGCAACCGGCTCGGACGTGTGGCGCGGCGGCAGCGGCAGCGCGCTCTCTTCCCAAGCTGTGTACCACAGGTTGAGCAGCATTTGCGAGCCGGCGGCCAGTCGACGGCGCAGGAATTCACGCGATTCCGGCGTGCCTGCATTCTTGAATTGTCCGGCTTTCTCCATCTGATACACCTTCTCAACAAGCTTGTTGGAATCGTGCAAGTATTGCAGGTAGTCGTGCCAGGGGTCCTGCAGGCGGACCGGAGCGCCCACCAGGCTGGCGATTTCGATCTGATCGACTACGCGGGTAACGAAGCGGCCTTCAAACTCGGCGTGAATACCCTTGGTGGTGGTGTATCCGCTGGGATTGTTGCCGACCCAGCCATCGTAACTGATGGTGGTGTGTAGCGGGTTGGAGCCGTCGCCCACGTAGTGGCCCAGCCATCCGGCGTACAGAGCAATGTTCTGTTCGACGCCTTCTGTCGGCAATTTTTGCGCCTGCAGGCGACGATATTCGCGGAAGGCCACCTTCAGGCGGTCATAAATTTCCGCCGTAATATAGGGCTGCGTGCCGACATGCTCGGGCAGGAAGTCATCGCCGTTTTTCTTGGCGGCAACGCGCTTGGCGTAGAGGAGGCGATAGTAGTCATAACGGCCCCGTGGAAGTTCGCGAACATCGGCCACCGACTCCAGGTTGATGTAGTGGTCGGGCTCTTGCGAATTCTTCAGGGAGTATTCGGAGCGCTCGCGCCAGCGATCCGGCTCCGGGCCCATGTAGGCGATGCGGTCGGCGGCGGCGCGCATGAACGCCGGCATGTCAGGGGGCACCTTCAGCGCGGCGGTGCGGTTGATCAGGATGTGCCCGTTGTCCCACCAGGAAAATGCGGGCTGAACCACCAGAACCACCATGATGAGGGCGGCGGTAATGCGAAGCGGAGCCGAACGCATGAGTGTTTCTCCAAGATTTTCGCAGCCGGTAGCAAGCGGGCGGCGCGGCTGAAGCCCCGCCCTGCCCGGTCGCGTCAAGCGGACTGAATGCGGTGGAACCCGATACTGTAGCAGAGCCCGATGAGTTGAACGCGATAGAATCGCCTGAGCAATGCGCAACCACCGCGAACAGACGCGCCGGGTCGAACCTTGCCTTGTGCCTCCCGAAGGGGGCGCGCGATTGCGCCTGACCCGGAACGCGTGGCTGTTAGCGGTGGTCTCGGGGGTCTTGCAGAGTCTGATTTACCCACTGCCGGCGTTGTCTTTTTTGTGTTGGATTGCGCTGGCGCCGCTGCTGCTGGCAATCCTGCGCGGGCGCGCTCCCGTGAGCGGACAGGCGCAACCGGTCAGCGTCGGGCAGGGATTCCTGCTGGCTTACATCGGCGGCGTGATCTGGTCGTTCGGCACGACCTATTGGATCTACCACGTCATGCACATCTACGGCGGGCTGGACGGCCTGACCTCGTTCGGTGTCCTGGTGCTGTTCTGTTTCGCGCTGGGCCTGATCTGGGGCGTGTTCGGGCTGGTGATGGCGTTCCTGGCCGGCGGTCGGCTGCGGCACAAGGCGCTGTTCCTGGCCCCGTTTGTTTGGGTGCCACTGGAGATGGTGCGCGGCTTCCCATTTGATTTTCCCTGGAACCCGCTTGGCACCGTGCTGGTGAACAACATTCCGCTGACACGCATCGCGACCGCGACCGGCGTGTACGGCCTTTCGTTCGAGATTGTGCTGGTGAACACGGCGTTCGCGGCGGCGTTCTTGGTCGATCCAAAACGGCGCAGAATGGTGCTGATTGCGGCCATTGTCGTAGCCGGACTGCTGCAAGCGGGCGAGCTGGTACAACCACCGAAGCTCGCCGCCGACGGCACGGCGCGCTTGGTGCAGGCGAACATTCCCATCCTTAACGCTGACCAGTGGACACCGCAGTACTTTCACGACACGCTGCGCGCGTTGAGCGACCTGAGCGTTCCGCGTCCGGGGGAACTCGGTCCCACCGAGCCCGCGCCCGATCTGGTGGTGTGGCCGGAGTCGCCGGCGCCGTTCTTCGTTACCCATCCCGAATTCCGCGCCGCCGCAAGCGAGGTGGCGCGGCACGCGCACGCCACCCTGGTGGTGGGAAGCTTAGGCACGCCAAACGGCCCGCATGCGGCATCGCAACTCTACAACTCGGCGGCGGTCATCGCACCCACCGGCAAGTGGATCGCGCGCTACGACAAGATTCACCTCGTGCCGTTCGGCGAATACGTGCCGTTCCAACGCGTGCTCAGCTTTGCCGGCAAGCTGACGCGCGAGGTCGGAGACTTCCTGCCGGGCGAGTCGCGCCAGGCGCTGCCCCTGGGCAATCACAGGATGGGCGTGTTCATCTGCTATGAAGCCGTGTACCCGGCGGAGATTCGCGAGTTCGCGAAAAACGGCGCCCAGGTTTTCGTCAACATTTCCGACGACGCATGGTTCGGCCAGACCGCGGCGCCGGTGCAGCACCTGAACCAGGCCCGGATGCGCGCCATTGAGAACCATCGTTGGCTGGTGCGCGCCACCGACACCGGCATCACGGTTTCCATAGATCCCTTCGGGCGCGTGGTGGCGCAGGCGCCGCGGAACGTCCGCACCGCGATTGACGTGCCCTACAGCTTGGTGGATGGCACCACGTTCTACACCCGCCACGGGAACTGGTTTGTGTGGGGATGTGTCATAATTTCCGCAGCGGCTCTGGTAGTGAGAATCGCCGGTCGAGCTAACGCGATTCTGTAATCTGAGAGTTGGGTGATTTGCCGATTGGGTGATTTGGTGATTGGAAAGCGCGCCGCTCCATCAGCGGATCACCCAATCAGCAAATCGGTAAATCGCTAAATCGGCAAATCTTATGCAGGAAGAATTTGAACAGGAATACCTCCCGTTGCGCGACAAGGTGCGCGAGCTGCGGGAGTATCTTTGACGCACCCCGCCTGCGCGAGCAGATGCAGCGGGTGGAAAAAGAAGCCTCCGACCCGAACCTCTGGTCCAATCCCGAGAAATCACAGACCGTAATGCGCGAGCGCAAGCGCCTGGAGGACATGCTGTCCACCGAGGCCGAGATGGCCCGGCGCATCAGCGACATTGACGCCTACTTCGAGCTGGGACGCGAGGGCGAGGACGTGTCCGCCGACCTGCGGCGCGAGATCGCCTCCTTGCGTGAGCGCGTGGAGAGGCTGGAGACGGAGACGCTGCTTTCGGGCGACCACGACGCGCGCAACGCGATTGTCACCATTCATCCGGGCGCGGGCGGAACCGAATCGCAGGACTGGGCGGAGATGTTGCTGCGCATGTACATGCGCTGGGCGGAACGCCAGGGCTTTCAAGCCATACTCAACGATTATCAGCCGGGTGAAGAAGCGGGGATCAAGTCGGCCACATTCACGGTCAACGGTGAGTACGCGTATGGTCTGCTGACCAGCGAGATCGGGGTGCACCGGCTGGTGCGCATGTCGCCGTTCGACCAGGCCAAGCGCCGGCACACCTCGTTTGCCAGCGTCTTCGTCTCGCCGGAGATCGACGAGTCCATCCAGGTGGACATTAAGCCGGAGGATTTGCGGGTCGATACCTACCGTTCCGGCGGCAAGGGCGGCCAGCACGTCAACACCACCGATTCCGCGGTGCGCATCACGCACCTGGCCACCGGGATCGTGGTGAGCTGCCAGAACGAGCGCTCGCAGCACAAGAACCGCGATCGCGCCATGAGCATGCTGCGCTCGCGCCTCTATGAATACGAGCTGGAGAAGAAGCGCGCGGCAAGCAAGAAAATCGAGGACTCCAAGCTCGACATCGATTTCGGCTCGCAAATCCGCTCCTACGTGCTGGCCCCGTATCGCATGGTCAAGGACCTGCGCACGCGCATGGAGGCGGGAGACGTGGACCGCGTGCTGGACGGCGATTTGCAGCCGTTCATCCGGGCGTATTTGCTGATGCGGCGGCAGGAGCAGCAGGCAAAGAGCTAACTTGCGGACTTGCCGATTTGGCGGTTGGACGGTCTAACGCGAATCGGCGAATCATCAAGTCATCCAATCCAATGTCTACGGCATCTGTTATCGCGCTATCTCGTGGTCGGCGTCTCGAGTACATGACCCTCGCCTGGAACTCGCTTGAAGCGGTGGCGGCAATCGCTTCCGGCCTGGTTGCCGGCTCCATCGCACTGGTCGGGTTCGGGCTTGATTCCATCATCGAATGCTTCTCCGGCGGCGTGCTGTTGTGGCGGCTGCGGGCGGGTGACGAAGGGGAGCGCCGAGAAAGGCGGGCGCTGCGGTTGGTGGGAGCGAGCTTCATCGCGCTCGCCATCTATGTCGCCTATGATGCGATCCGTTCGCTGGTACAGCATGAGGCGCCGGAGAAGAGCTGGTTCGGAGTCGCGGTGGCGATCGCCTCGCTGATTGCCATGCCCTTCCTGGCGCGCGCCAAGCGCCGCGTCGCGTCGCAATTGAACAGCGGAGCGCTGCGCGCCGATTCGCGGCAGACGGATATCTGTGCGTACTTGTCGGTCATTCTTCTTGGCGGACTTTTGCTCAACGCCTTGCTGCGCTGGTGGTGGGCCGATCCGGCCGCGGGGCTGATCATGGTCCTCATCATTGGGCGTGAAGGCGTCCAGGCGCTGCGCGGAAAAACTTGCGGTGGCGGGAAGTGCGAGTTGTGAGTTACGTGCGGCCAGCCGTCACCGGTTGGAACTAGTCCACACAGGGTCCAGCCGGACAAGGTAAAATCGCGAATCTAAAATCAACGATAAGATGCCCATGCCCGACAGCCACAGGCACAAGAAGCGCGTCCTCACACGTCCGTTGAGCGACAAGTTCAACGACGCGCTGGTCTACGCCGCGCGCCTGCACCGCGATCAGCCGCGCAAGGGCAAGGATATTCCCTACATCGGTCACCTGCTTGGGGTTGCCTCGCTGGTGCTGGAATCCGGCGGCGACGAGGAGATGGCCATCGCCGCCCTTCTGCACGACGCCGTCGAAGACCAGGGTGGGCAGCCGCGGCTGGAGGAGATTCGCAAGCTGTTTGGCGCAAAAGTGGCGCGCATCGTGCACGGCTGCACCGATTCCCACGAAATTGATCCCGACTGCAAGGCGCCGTGGTGCGAGCGCAAAGAGAAATACATCGCGCACGTTGCGCATAAGGCGGACCAGGAGGTGCGCCTGGTAACGGCCGCGGATAAGGTGCACAACGCGCGCGCGATCTTGTCCGACCATTACGAACTCGGCGACGTGGTCTTCGACCGCTTCAGCGGCAAGAAGCAGGGCACGCTGTGGTATTACCGCGCCCTGGTGGACGCCTTCGGCGCGGCCGAAGCGCGCGACCATCATCCGGCGGATGCGGCCGCGCGCGGGCGCAAACGCCTGCTGGAGGAACTGTCGCGCGTGGTGGACGAACTGGAGCGCCGCGCCGGCGGCAGGGGAGTGAACCCTTGCCGCGGATGATCGACTTGATCAAGCAATCGGCGGTGCCGGCCAGCATCATGCGCTCGGCGTCGAAGGGAGCGCTCACCCTGCCGCCTGCGGAGACCATCGCGATCCTGGTTTACCTGACCACGACCAACGTCTTCGGCGAGGACGCCAGCATGACCCTGGCAGGCTGGGACGAGGCCGCGTGCCGCTCCGTCTGCTCCGATCCCAACAGTCCCAAGGAAGTGCTCGACTATTTCCTGCGCAACCGGCGCCCGCGGCTGATGCTGGCGCTGCTCGACAATCCGGCCGTTCCGGAATCCGCGCTGCTGGACATGGCGCAGGAACAGTCCGCCGAGTCGGTACAACTGCTGCTGGCGAGCGCGCGCGCCCGCGATTCGCGCAACGTGCTCCACGCGCTCCACTCCAATCCCGTGCTGATGCCCTCGCAAATGCAGCAGATCAAAACCGCGCTGGAACAGATCGAGTCCGCGCCGGCTGAACAAGGCAAAGAAGGCGGGCACGACGAGTTCGTCGCCCAGTATGTCGCCGAGCACGCGGAGGAGATCGCGGCCGAGGAAGGGAAGAGCTTCCAACTCGTCGGAGAAGACGAGCCCGAGCGGGAGCCCGCGCAAGCCGCCCCGGTTGCGAGCGCGGCAGCTCTGGCAGCGGCCCCTCCAAAGAAGAAGGAGCTGGGCAAAGAAATCGAGCGCTTTTCGCCGCTGCAGAAAATCTCGCGCCTCACGGTCGGCGAGCGCGTACAGCTCGCGATGAGGGGCAACAAAGAAGAGCGCTTCATCCTCATCCGCGACGGCTCAAAGGTGGTGTCGTCGGCGGTGCTGGAGTCGCCCAAGGTTAACGATCAGGAGGTTGAGATGTTCGCCTCCATGAAGAACGTGCAGGAGAGCGTGCTGCGTGGCATCGCCGGCAAGCGCAAGTTCATGAAGGCCTACGCGGTGGTGCGCGCGCTGGCGAACAACCCGCGCGCCCCGCTCGACGTGCAGCTTACGCTCGTCAAGAACCTGCTCAACATGGACCTGCGTAACCTGTCCATGAACAAGAATGTCTCCGACACGGTGCGCAAGGTCGCGTACAAGCTGTACAAGGAGAGGACGGAAAAGAAAGGGTGAGCGGAGGCCGCGGCCGGACCGGCAAATTTGCGGCCGCGAGCCGGCATCTACTACCATCATGCGCACACCTCCAGGAGGGCCACGGTGCCTGTTGAGGCCGATCCGATCGAGGAATTGCTCAAGCATGCCCGGAGCATTGCGGTTGTCGGGTTGTCGAACAGCCCGCTGCGCCCCAGCCACGGCGTCGCCGCCTACCTGCGGAGCCAGGGTTACCACATCATTCCCGTGAACCCCACCATCGCCGACGCGCTCGGTGAAACCTCGTACCCATCGCTGCTCGACGTCGAAGAGAAGATTGACCTGGTGAATATTTTTCGCCGGCCGGAATTTGTGCCCGAGGTAGTGGACCAGGCGATCCAATTAGGCGTTCCCGCGATCTGGATGCAGGAGGGCGTGATTCACGAGCCCGCAGCGCAAAAGGCGCGCCGCGCAGGCATTTTCGTGGTCATGGACCACTGCATCCTGAAGGAACACCGCGCGCGCTTCCGGTAGCTCTCGCCACTGAGGAACGCGGATCGAATGTACGAACATGAATCCGCGTTGCTCTTCAGCTATTCCTTTTCTTCTGCGTGCTTCGCGTCCTTTGCGGGTTGCCTTTGCGCACTCACCCGCCGGCGCTTGATTTCCTCCAGCCGTTCACCGATGCGCTTCTCGATTCCTTCTGCCGTCGGGTAGTAATACGAGCGGTTTTTCAGATTGTCGGGCAGGCACTGCATGTCGGCGACCTTCTGCGCCAGATCATGCGCGTACTGGTAGCCGGCGCCGTAGCCGAGGTTTTTCATCAACGAAGTCGGCGCGTTGCGCAGGTGCAGTGGCACCGGCTCGGCGGCGGTCTTTTCCACGTCCTCCCGCACCGAACTGTACGCGGCATAGAGCGCGTTCGATTTCGGCGCAATCGAGAGATAAACCACCGCCTCCGCCAGCGCGAGATTGCCTTCCGGCATGCCGATGAAGTCCACCGCGTCGCGCGCGGCCATGCACAGCGAGAGGGCGTTCGGGTCCGCCAGGCCGATGTCCTCCACCGCCATGCGTACCACGCGCCGCGCGACATACAGCGGGTCTTCGCCCGCTTCCAGCATGCGCCCGAGCCAGTAGAGTGCCGCGTCGGGATCGCTGTTGCGCACCGACTTGTGGAGCGCCGAGATGAGGTTGTAGTGCTCCTCGCCGGTCTTGTCGTAGAGCAGCACGCGCTTCTGCAGCGCGTCTTGCACCAACGCATCGGTGATCTCGCCGTTTTCACCCGCGATTCCGGCCGCCACCTCCAGCACGTTGTAAGCGGAGCGCGCGTCGCCGCTGGAATAGGCCGCAATGCGCTGCAAGACGGTGTCGTCGGCGCGCAGGTTCATTTCGCCCAGCCCGCGCTCGCGCTCCTGCAGTGCGCGCCGCAGCAGAACGACGAGCTGCTCCTCGCTGAGCGGGTTGAGCACGTACACGCGGCAGCGCGAGAGCAGCGCCCCGATGATCTCGAACGACGGGTTCTCCGTGGTGGCGCCGATCAGCCGGATATTGCCCTTTTCGACATGGGGCAGGAATGCATCCTGCTGCGCCTTGTTGAAGCGGTGGATTTCGTCGATGAAAACGATGGTGCGCGTGCCGAACTGGCGGGCCTTTTCCGCGTCGGCCATCACCTGCTTGATTTCTTTGATTCCGGACAGTACCGCGGAAAATTCGATGAATTCCGCTTTCGTGACCCGCGCGATGATCTTCGCCAGCGTGGTTTTTCCGACACCCGGCGGCCCCCAGAAGATGATCGAGCCGGGATCGTCGCGTTCGATTTGCAAGCGCAGCGCCTTACCCGCCGCGAGCAGGTGCTCCTGGCCGACGAATTCGTCCAGCGACCGCGGCCGCATGCGGCCCGCCAGCGGCGTCGCGCGATCCGGCGGCTCGTCGGGACGGCGAATTGGGTTGAACAGGCTCAAGCTTGTTTTACACCACCGAGGCACCGAGGCCACCGAGATGCTCCGAGGACTTAAGCCTCCGAACACCTGTAATTTTATTCCTCTCGGTGTGTCTCGGTGGACTCAACGGCTCAGCGGTGAATGCGCGTTTTCCGCTGTCGCGATGCCTCATACAGCACAACCGACGCTGCCACTCCGGCATTGAGCGATTCCACGGTCGGCGTGTGCGGGATCGCGATCAGCCCGTCCACATGCCGCAGGATGTCTTTCGCTACCCCGGCGCCCTCGTTGCCGATCAGAATCACCATGCCTCCGGTGAAATCTGCCTCATCGATCGGCGTGCCCTTGTGCGATGAGGTCGCCAGCAGCTTCAGGCCGCGACTGCGCAACGTGTTCACGACTCCCGGAAATTCGACGGCGACCACAGGCAGCCGGAACAGCGAACCGGCGGACGCGCGCACGACCTTGGGATTGTAGGGAGACACGCTTCCCGCACCGACCAGCACGCCTGCGGCGCCAAAGGCTTCGGCGGAGCGGATGATGGTACCCAGATTACCGGGGTCTTGCACGCCGGCGGCAGCGATCATCAGGGGGTCCGGCGCACTCAGCATATTTTCGAGCGTGTGACTCTTGAGGCGAACCAGCGCGGCCACGCCCTGTGGCGTCTCGGTGGCGACAGCGCTCTGGAACACGTCGTCGGGCAGGAGCAGCGTTTCGACGTGCGCGGAAAGTTGCGGCAGCAACCGCTCGGCGCGGGCGCGCGCGGATTCGCTGAAGAACACTGCCTGCAAGCGCAGCCCGCTGCGGATAGCTTCTTCGATCGTGTGCACGCTCTCAATCGCTGTACAACCGCCGGGGGTCGGCTCACCGTCGTGGAAGGCGCGCCGGAGTTCCTTGACGAGCGCATTCTGGCGGCTGGCGACGTGGCGCAGGCGGTCGAGCTTGGGCATCGGCACGATGATACGCCGCCCCAATTTGTCCCGTTGGCAATGCGGTCCAAAACGGGCCTGCGCGGCCTACCGCGGCTGTACCGACGGCGCGCTCCTTCCCTTGCGGCTTGCGGCGATGGTAGGGTAGTATTCGCCGTCACCCCGAGAAGTTTCTTCGATGCAGGAACGAGTGTGCGCGCTGAAATCCTGAAGATCAGCTTCGAAAAGCCGGAAGCCTCGCTGGTCGCCTATGCCGCGGAGCAGATCAAGTCCGGCCAGGTTCTGGGAATGCCGACCGATACCTTTTACGGCTTGGCGGCCGACCCCTTTAACCTGCGCGCGGTGGACCGTGTGTACGAAATCAAGTCGCGCTCGCGGCACAAGCCGCTGTCGCTGCTGATTGAGAGCGAAGACCAGGCCGAGATGCTGGCGCGCGATCCCATGCCCGACGAATTCTACGAACTGGCACGCAAGTTCTGGCCGGGACCGCTGACCATCATCGTGCAGGCGGCGTCACGTTTGCCCCTGAAGGTGACCGCCAACACCGGCAACATCGCCATTCGCGTCCCGCAGGCCAATATTCCGTTGTCGATCATCCGCGCCGCTGGTGTGCCCATCACCGCGACCTCGGCCAACCTGCACGGCGCCAGCGAATGCACCACCGCCACCGCGGTGCGCGACCAGTTGGCCGACCGCATTGCTATCATCGTGGATGGCGGTCCGTCGCCGCGCGATGTCGCTTCGACGATCGTCAATCTTAGCGAGGGCGGCTGGCGCATCCTGCGCGAGGGCGCCATTCCCCGGCAGGCGATCGCCGACACTCTCGGCGGAGAATGAAACCGCCGGTTCCTGGACCTGCACGGAATACCTCGCTTGCGAGGCCGGTTTCCCAGCGCAAACGCAAGTCGCACAGGATCGTGGGCGTCGCGGTGCTCTGCCTCATAGCTGCCCTGGCCGCGTCGGTCGCCTTGACGGCAGAATTTGTCGTTCGCCAGGCGCAAGTGGATGAAGCGCGTCCGGCCGACGCCATCATCGTCTTCGGTGCGGCGGAGTATGCAGGAAGACCCTCGCCGGTGTACCGCGCGCGCCTCGATCACGCTTACGTTCTTTTCCAGCGCGGTTTGGCGCCCATGGTGATCACCACCGGCGGCGCCGGCGCCGATCCCAAGTTTAGCGAAGGCGGCGTCGGCCGCGATTACTTGTCGCAACGCGGCATTCCCGACCGCTGCCTTATTGCCGAAACGCAGGGCGCCGACACCGCGGAATCGGCGCAGCGCGTCAGCGCCATCCTGCACGTCAACGGCATGCATACGGTGGTGGCGGTCAGCGATGCCTATCACATCTTCCGCATCAAGCGCCTGATGCGGCAGTATGGCATCGTCGCCTACGGGTCGCCACGGCCCGCTTCGGTGCCGCACACGCCATCGGCGAAGATAACGGCGATGCTGCGAGAGTCAGCCAGCTACATCTTCTGGAGGCTCTACCCCTCCTGGTTCCCGCAATAAGGCCGTTTGTAAGTCGTGAGTTGTCAGAGGACGGCGGTTACTTCCCGCCGCGATAGACCAGCACCACCGAGCGTCCCCTATCCGGAGTCTCGGTGCCAAGTCCGTACGCATAGCGCGCTTCCACCAGGAAGCGGATGGCGTCTTCGCTGAATCCGGGGAAGTGCCCCGCGTTGGAGGCGCGATGGCTCGGATCGGGATGTGTGCGCCATCCCGTACGCGTGTCACTGCGCGCCATCATCACCGCGTTCGCGGGCACGTGGCCGTGCGCTTCCTCCCACTGCGCGACGTCATCAAGCGTGACCAGATAGTTGAGTTCTGATCGCGTGTGTTCCGTGACATCGAGCACCACCAGCGGCGCGACGATGCGCTGCGGATGGGCGATGCTCACACTCTCCGGCGAGTGCCCGGCTGCGGCTCGCCGCGGAGAACTCGCGTAGGTCAACTCCACCACCGCTGTGCCCACGTCTCGGTCGCCGGCTGGCGGCTTGGGATGGGCGATCCACAGCACTGCCAGCGCCATCGTCCAGCCGATCATGAAGGTCCGCCACCGCATAGCTGAACACTGCTCCCCTCTTAGACGCCTATGGTACGGCAGATGTTTCTTCAAAAAAATGGGACGAAAGGCATGGTCCTTCCGAGTTACTGGGATGGAGGGACGAGCACGCCCTCGGCGCGGAGCAGTTCTTGCACGCGCGCTTGGATTTCGTCGCGGATCCGGCGCACCATTTCGATGGGCTGGCCGCGCGTGTCGGTGATGGGCCAATCCAGCCGCTTTGCTCCGGCGATAAACGGACACGACTCGCCGCAACCCATGGTCACCAACAAGTCAGCTCCCTGCGCCAGATCCGGCGTCAGCAATTGCGGCCTGATGCCGCTCAGGTCAAGGCCGACCTCGCGCATCGCTTCCACCACCTGAACATTGAGCTGCGGTCCGGGCCCGGTGCCGGCCGAGACCACCTCGACCCCTCCGCCCGCCAGGTGACGGGCCCATGCGGCGGCGATCTGTGACCGCCCGGCATTGTGCACGCACGCGAATACGATCTTCTTCATCGCCTAATGTCCGATGAGCAGCGCGATCATTCCGGCTGCCAGTGTGCTGGCGACATTCACGCCATTGTTGCCAAGGATGCCGCGCTTCTCCAGGGTTGCGCCCAGCAGGCTGTCAATCATCGTCCCAAGCGTCCCTGCTCCGGCCACAACCGGCAGCGTCGGCCATGGGACTACCTGCCCCGCCGCAGCCACCCCGCCAATCATCACCGCAGCCACCACGGCGGCTATCGTTCCTGGCGCGCTGACGCCGCCATTCATGCCCGCCGGAACTCTGCGAAACGAAGTAATCAGGTAGGCGCGATCGCTGAGCGCTTGGCCGCATTCGCTGGCGGCGGTGTCGGCCGCGGCTTCGGCCAGCGCTGCCATCGACGCCAGCAGCAAGATGCGGTGCTCGGTTGTATGGGCCGCTACCGCAAATAAAGCGCCGCCGCCCAGGTTCGCCAGCACCTGCGCGCCGGAGCGTCCGCGCGCGTTCTCGGCCGTTCCCAGCGCTTGCTTGCGGTCATAGCCGAGCCGCGTGGTCAGCCATGCCACCGCAAACACCGCAATCAGAACCGCGAAACTTCCCGGTCCCGTGGTGAGGAAGAGGGCGAACGCAACGACAAACCCGGCGAGCGCTCCTCCGCTGGTCACCCCGCGCAGCAACCATGCTCCTCCCGCAAACGCTGTTGTGACGGCCACCGCAACCAGGGTTTCGTAGGTGAGCAAGGTATCCACAGTGGCGGCTGGCGACAGATTCGCTGCCCAGCATCGTACCAAAGTCAGAAACAACGAGCGCCGCGCAGCGCTGCCATCCGTTTCGGTGCACTGGCGCTGCCGCTGTCCCGCCGATTACAATGAACAGATTCCTCATGAGCAATGATTTTCTAGGTTCGGCTCAGCCGATGAACTCATCCGCAACCGTCCGCAAAACGCGTGGAAGCCCGCTGGCCGGTGTGGCAGCCGCGTTGGCGTGGGTAATCCTGACCGGCTGCGGCGACGTGTATCGCCCGGTGGCGAATCCCGTTCTCAAGCCCGGCGGCGATCCCACGGCGATACACGTCGCACTGGTCCTCAGCAACAATGCGGGCGCGCTCGGCATCGGCACGGTCGTGGACGTTTCCGGCGACACCAACGTCGGCAATTTCCCGATTGGGCGGAGCCCCGTGCATGCTGCTTTCGTGGCCGGCTCGGGGCAGGTGTTTGTGGCCAACAAAAACGACGATACCTTGTCGACATTCTTTCCTCTCGGTTTGGGTTCCACCATCAGCACAGTAACCTTGCCTCCCGGGTCGGCGCCGGTTTATCTCGCCAGCGCGCAAGCCACGTTCATATATGTGGCCAACTCCGGCACCAATTCCGTCGGCGTGATCAACACCATCCAAGCCACGCAGCAGCTCGCCATCCCGGTGGGACGCCAGCCGGTAGCGCTGGCCCAAACGCCCGACACTACCGTGCTCTACAGCGTGAACCAGGGTGATGGCACGGTGACTGCCATCTCGCCGGCACAGCTTGCCGCGGTCACTACCATTCCTGTGGGAGCGTCGCCAGTCGCAGCTGCGGTTAACTCCGACGGAAAGACGTTGTATGTCGCCAACCAGGGTAGCGGCACAGTCTCGGTAATCAATGTGGCCAGCAACTCCGTGACCGCAACCGTGCCTGCCGGTCCGTCGCCGAAGTTCATGATCTTCGAACCCCGCTTGCGCCGTTTATACGTGGCTAATGCCGGGTCGAACACGATTTCGGTTTTCAATGCCGACACCAGCCTGACCCTGCTCGCCAACGTTACGGTAGGCGCGGGGCCCACCTCGATTGCCCCGTTGCTCGACGGCACGCGCATCTACGTGGCCAACGCCGGTTGCGCCGACGCCGTTAGCCTGACCGGTTGCTCCGGCAACACCGTGTCCGTGGTGGATGCGGTGAGTCTGGCAGTTCGCAAGACCATTCCCGTTGGCTCGACGCCCATCTCGCTGGCGGCGGACCCCGGCTCTACCAAAGTCGTGGTCGCCAATCGCGACTCTAACACCATCTCCAATATCCGCACCTCCGACGACACCGTCGTCGCCACCCTCCCTTCCGGCGCTCCGCAGCCCGTCTGGGTAACCATGAGCCAGTAACCGTTTTGGTCCGACCACATCCGTGCAATCGAAAATCTGCAATCGACAAGCGCCAATGCCTTTCGGACTGAAACCTGATCCGCTGAAAAACTCACAGGCGACTACGCTAAGTTACTGAGGTTCGGTACTCCTCCATAAGCAGCGCTTTGCCTTGCCCACAGTCTGTGTTATACGTACCTGTTTTCCTTCGTGGACCATTTCCCCCCGGCCGCACCGGAGGTTTCTTGGACTTTCTACTCAACGACGAGCAATTGCAGCTCCAGAAGAGCGTGCGCGAGTTCGCCGAGCGCGAAATCCTGCCCCACGTCATGGAGTGGGACGAGGCATCGCAATTTCCGCTGCAAACGATCAAGGAACTCGGTCGCCTCGGCCTGATGGGCGTCGTCTTTCCCCCCGAATACGGCGGCGCCGGTATGGGCTACATCGAATACGTGCTCGCCATCGAGGAACTTTCGCGCGTCGACGGCTCCGTCGGCATCATCGTCGCGGCTCATACCTCGCTCTGCACCAACCACATCTTCCTCGCCGGAACCGAGGAACAGAAGCGCAAATACGTCCCCAAGCTTGCCACCGGCGAGCACATCGGCGCCTGGGGCCTGACCGAGCCCGGCAGCGGCTCCGACGCCGGCAGCGCCCGTATGACCGCCGTGCGGCGTGGCAATTGCTGGGTGCTGAACGGCACGAAAACCTTCATCACCAACGGCCACTACGCCGATGTTCTGGTCGTCATCGCCGTCACCGACAAGGCAGCGCACACCCACGGCCTCTCCGCGTTCATCGTCGAGAAGGGCGCCAGGGGGTTCCGGCCGGGTAAGAAAGAGAACAAGCTCGGCCTGCGCGCCAGCGACACCTCCGAACTCATCTTCGAGGACTGCTGCATCCCCGCCGAAAATCTGCTCGGCAAGGAAGGCGGCGGCTTCATTGACGCCATGCGCACTCTCGACGGCGGGCGCATCTCCATCGCCGCCCTTGGCCTCGGCATGGCTCAGGGCGCCTTCGAGGCGGCGCTGAAATATTCCAAGGAGCGCAAGCAGTTTGGCAAGGCAATCGGGGAATTCCAGGCCATCCAGTGGAAGCTGGCCGATATGGCCACCGAAATCGACGCCGCTCGCCTGCTTACCATGCGCGCCGCCAATCTGAAGGACAAGGGCATGAAGTCCACCCAGGAATCCTCCATGGCTAAGCTCTATACCAGCGAGGTCGCGGTGCGCTGCGCCAACGAAGGCGTGCAGATTCACGGCGGCTACGGCTTTATCAAGGATTATCCGGCGGAGAAGTTCTATCGCGACGTCAAGCTGTGTACCATCGGCGAAGGGACGAGCGAAATCCAGAGGCTGGTGATCGCGCGACAACTGCTGAAGGATTGAATCGATGTCGGATGCTGGCTTTACACCGCAGCTGGAAATTACCCAGGATGACCGTACCATGGGTATCTTGGCGCATGTGCTGCAGGTCGTGGGCTGGTGGATTGCGCCGCTGATCATCTTCCTTGTTAAGCGTGACTCGCTGTTCGTGAAATTTCACGCGCTCCAAGCGTTAATCCTGCAGCTCTGTCTCATGGTCCTGTGGATTGGTGGCATGGCTGTTTTCTTCGGCGCAATCTTTGCGTCCATGCCGATGTCCGGAAGTCCACCTCACAACGCGCCGCCACCCGCTATCATGTTCCTGTTCCCGATTTTCTGGCTATTGGCAATGGGCGGCTGGGTTCTGGTGTTGGTCCTCGCTATTGTTTACGGCATTAAGGCGGGTCGTGGAGAATGGGCCGCCTACCCTGTAATTGGGAACCTTGCGCGCCATTTCCTCAAAATGTAGGCGATCCCAGTCGTGATCGGGACTGGCAACTTGAAACTAGAAACTGGAAACTGGGTTTCACGCATTCGCTCCGGCGATTCCCGCGCCCTGGCGCGTGCCATCACTACGGTCGAGAACCGCGCACCCGAGTCCATGGAGCTGCTCAAAGCGCTGTTCCCGCACACCGGGCACGCGCGCGTCATCGGCCTGACCGGCGCTCCCGGAGCAGGGAAGAGCACCCTGGTAGATCAACTCGCGAAACATTACCGGCAGCAGAACAAGACCATCGGCATCATCGCCGTTGACCCCACCAGTCCCTACACTGGCGGTGCGATTTTGGGCGACCGCATCCGCATGAGCTCGCATTACTCCGACCCGGGCATCTACATCCGCAGCATGGCCACGCGCGGCTCACTGGGCGGACTCGCCGGCGCCACCACCGACGTGGCCGCTGTGCTCGACGCCAGCGGGCGCGACCTGGTGCTGATCGAAACCGTCGGTGTCGGCCAGGACGAGGTGGACATCGTCCGCCTCGCCGAGATCACCGTCGTCATCCTGGTGCCCGGCATGGGCGACGACGTGCAGACCATCAAGGCCGGCATCATGGAGATTGCCGACATCTTCGTCATCAACAAGAGCGACCGCGAAGGCGCCGAGCGCGTCGAGCGCGAGATTCGCGCCATGCAGTCGCTCTCCACGCGCTCCGATAGCTGGACGCCGCCGATCGTCAAAACCGTCGCCACCAGCGGCCAAGGCATCGCCGAGTTGGCAAAGGCGATTAGCTCCTACGAGGAGTTCCTGCGCACGCACAATCTCGGCCTGCAGAAAAAGGTGCAGAATTGGCAGGAGCGGCTGGTCGAGATGCTGCGCCAGTCGCTGCTGGAGCGCGTGCTGCGCGAGCACATGGCCGACGGCGCGGTCTCCCGCTACGCTGCCGAGATCGCCGAGCACAAGCGCGACCCGTACTCGCTGGTGGAAGAAATCGTTGCCAAGCTTGGACGTTCCTGATCCGAGAATTCAGGCTGGAGCGCGCTCGCCCTCGCGCGCGATGAGTTGGAAACCGGTAACCTGAAACTGAAACTTGAAACTGAAACCGAGGTTCCCATGATTGCTCGCCTCTGGCATGGCTACACGACTCCCGCGAATGCCGACGCCTACGAGCAGCTCCTGCGCACCAAAATCCTTCCCGGCATCCATCGTGTGAAGGGCTATCAGGGCGCGCACCTGCTGCGCCGAACGGTCGGCTCTGACGTGGAATTTATTACCTTGACCCTGTGGGAATCCATGGACGCTGTTCGCCAGTTCGCCGGCGAAGGCCACTCCAGCGCCGTGGTTCCCGAAGAAGCGCGCCGCCTGCTGGCGCATTATGATGAACAGTCCGTGCACTACGACGCGGCCTGGTGCCCGTGAGTACATTTAGTGATTTGTGATTGAGCGATTGCACAACCGGCACGTGGCCCTTTAAATCCCGAAATCACAGAATCGCAAATCCTTAAGGACCCGCCATGTTCGAAATCGATCATCTCGGCATCGCCGTCAAATCTCTCGCGCAAGCCAAGATTTTCTACGAGAACCTCGGGATAAAGGTGATGCCCGAGGAAACCGTGCCCCAGGAAAAGGTTCGTCTCGCCATGGTGCCGCTGGGCGACAGCCGCATCGAGTTGCTGGAGCCGCTCTCCGAAGACTCACCCATCGCCAAGTTCATCGCCAAGCGCGGCGAGGGTCTGCACCACGTTTCGCTGCGCGTGGACAACCTGCAGAGCACGCTGGAGAACCTGAAAAAATCCGGCGTGCGCCTCATCAACGACCAAGTCCAGGTTGGCGCCGGCGGGCACCTCTACGTATTCGTGCATCCCTCCAGCGCCGGCGGCGTGCTGCTGGAGTTGTGCGAGGAGCATTCATAAGGCGTGTAACACGGTGATCGTTCTCGCGATAGACACGGCAGGCCCCAACGGCAGCGTCGCCCTGTGCGAATGTGGCGCGGGCGCCCTCGCCCGCGATTGTCAACTGATCGAACTCGTGCCCCTCGCCGGCCGCACTTACTCCGCCCAGTTGATGCCGCAAATCGCTGGGTTGCTAGCGCGCCACAAGCTCGACAAGCGTGCGCTTGATGGCTACGCTGCCGCCTCTGGCCCGGGCTCTTTCACCGGGTTGCGCGTGGGACTCTCGACGGTCAAAGCGTTGGCGGAGGTCACGCAGAAGCCGATTGCCGCCGTGTCGCTGCTGGAGGCGCTGGCCTGGGCCGGCGCCTCTGATGGCCAGGTCATCGCCGCACTTGATGCCATGCGCGGCGAGGTCTACGTCGGCGAGTACGTCATTCACGGCAACGTTGTCCCCAAGCTGCTGCGCGAGGTGCTGATGCCGGTGCAGGAATTTGCCGCCGAGGCGCAACTCGGGGAACCCCTGCGCATCCTCACTCCCGACGAATCTGTCGCCTCCGTGCTGCACGCCCGCGGACTGGAGGTGCGCGTGGTCCCGCGTCCGCAGAGCGACATCATCGCCCGCATCGGCGCCCTCAAAATCGCGGCCGGCCTGGTCACTTCGCCGGATGCTCTGGATGCCAACTACATTCGCCGCTCCGACGCCGAAATTTTTTCGAAAGGAAGCTCATAGTTGTCAGCTCTTAGCCAAACGCATCCCATGCGGCACGGAGCGCAGCCATGAGCCGAAGAACTAAGAGCGAATAGGTTAAAAGCTAACAGCTTGCACATCCGTACCGCCACCTCCGCCGACGTTCCCGTCATGCGCCGGATTGAAGCACAGGCCCCGACCGCCGCGCACTGGAACGAAAGAGAATACGACCGCATTCTTGGCGGCGATGCGCCCCACCTCGCGCTCGTTATCCACGACGACGCCGTGCGGGGCTTCCTGATCGCCAATCAAATCGGCCCTGAATGGGAACTGGAGAACATTGTTGTCGCTGCCGGTGCGCGGCGGCACGGATTGGCCTCCGCTCTGCTCGGCCATTTCCTCGATGTGGCGAAGCAGCGGGGCGGCGAAAGCGTTTTCCTGGAAGTGCGCGCATCCAATGCCGCCGCGCGCGCTCTCTACGCCAAGTACGGTTTCGTCGTGACCGGCCGCCGACGCCGCTACTACCAGTACCCCGACGAAGACGCCGTCCTCTACCGCAAGGCAGTCGGTCCGTAAGCCGCTCTTTAGCTCCGCCTCCCCGAGTACTGACTACTGACTATTGCCTTCCTGGCCGGCGCCCCCCCTTCTGGTCGCAATTTGGGAAAAATATGCACCACCCCCGGGGCGTTCTTAAAAAGGGGGTACCTGCCGCAAAAGAGATTGAAGTGGCTCCGGCTCTGTGCTAGCTTTTAATTCTGTCAGACTGTTGGTAGGAGGTCTGCTGGATGGCAGCTCAGGTTAGGGATGTGCTTATCGCCAGCAATGAAGAATTTCGGCGCCTTGTTACAGAACATTCTCAACACTCCCAGCGGCTCGATTCCCTCACCCAGAAAAGATATCTTTCCGAGGATGAGAAGATCGAAGAGGTTCGTCTGAAAAAATTGAAACTGCGCCTCAAGGACCAAATGGAGTCCCTGGAGCGGCAGTTCCGGCTACAGGGCAGCAACGTAGCGTAAGCACTTACAAGCCCCGAGCGCGGGGTCATTGCCGCTACCACGGCAAGCAAGTTTCGTATGTCTCGAAGACGCGGCTTCGGTCGCGTTTTTTCTTTCACTCGCTTCCTCTCTTGGTCTTTCGGTAGACCGAAAGACCGAAAGACCGGACTCCGCCTCCCCGTCTATAATTCCCTTGCGCCATGGTTCGTGACGGATACTATTACGCGCTCGCATCGCTGGTTGTCGCCGGGCTCATTGCCTGGTTGGCCAGTCCGCCATGGGCAGTGATCCCGCTGGCGTTTGGCGCATTCTGCGCCTGGTTCTTCCGCGACCCCGAGCGCCAGATTCCGGCCATCGAGGATGCGATCGTCTCTCCCGGCGACGGACGTGTCACCGACATTGTCAGCGTCGAGCAGGATGGCCGGTCGCGCACCCGCATCAGCATCTTTCTCAGCGTCTTTGACGTGCACGTCAACCGCTCGCCCATCGGAGGCGTCATCCGCGATGTGCAATACCGCAAGGGGCTGTTCAAGAACGCCATGGGCGCCGCGAGCGCTGACTGCAACGAGCAGAACATCGTGACCCTGGACGATGGCCGCCAGGCGGTCGTCTTCAAGCAGATTGCCGGCCTGATCGCGCGACGCATCGTCTTCACCAAGCGCGTCGGCGACGCGGTCGCGCGTGGCGAGCGCATCGGCCTGATCAAGTTTGGTTCGCGCTGCGACGTCATCTTCGACGCCGCTGCCAGCGTGCAGGTGACAGTCGGCCAGCATGTTTCCGGCGGGTCAAGTATCCTTGCCCTCGCTCCCGTATGCGTGCCGGCGCCGCCGGAGCGTGAGCCGCGAAACCCAGAGCGCAAGAAGGGAGTCCTCCGGTGACTGCCGAATACCGCCGTGCCGACGACCGTCCGCCGCGCTCGCGCCGTTTCCGCAAGGGCATCCATCTACTGCCCTCGCTGTTTACCACGCTCAACATGGCTCTGGGCTACTACGCTCTTTACCATTCCATCCAGGGCTCGGCGGCCGAGCCCTGGCATTACGACAATGCCGCCAAGGCCATCGGTTTCGCCATCGTCTTCGACGGTCTCGACGGCCGCATCGCGCGCATGACCAACACAGTAAGCGATTTCGGCCGCGAGTTTGATTCCCTCGCCGACGTCATCACCTTTGGGGTCGCGCCCGCGTTTCTGGCCTGGATGTGGGGCTTCCGCCTGCTCGCGCCGCTCAACGGCGCCGATCTCATCGCCCGCGTGGTGCAACTGGGTGCGATTGCGACTTTCTTGTTCCTGGTCGCCGGCGCCAGCCGCCTGGCCCGCTTTAACATCCAGGTAAACCCGCAGCCCTCGAATCCTGGCCGCCCCGGCAAAAAGTATTTTGTCGGAATGCCGATTCCCGCCGGCGCCGGTGTCATTGCCGCCGTCGTCCATTTCACGGACGGCGTTCCTGTCGTGACCTGGTGGATGGGTCTGATCTGGGCCGCACTGGTCTTCGTCACCGGCTACCTGATGATCAGCACCTGGCGCTTCTACAGCTTTAAGGACATTGACTTCCGCAGCCGCCGTCCCTTCTGGGTGGTGGTAATCGTCGCCGGCGTCATTGCCTGCATTCGCTATTTTTCCGAGTACTTCCTGTTTTTGCTGGCGCTGTTCTATATGCTGTCGGGTGTGCTCGCGCGCCTGATGTACATTCTCCGCCGACGCGGCAGCCCGCCGCCTCCGCCGCTGGAGGCTACGCCCGTACGATGAACCGCGCGCACCAAACCGGAAGATCCGAAAACGGCATCTACCGCGTTGCCATTGTTGGCGCGGGTACACTCAAGGGCAAGGAACTCGCCGAGGTGTTGCCCGAAACCAGCTTCCCGGCCGTGGATATCAAACTGCTCGATGATGACGAATCTCTCGGCCAGCTTGAAGCTGTCGGCGAGGAAGTTACGTTCGTGCAGAGCGTGCGCCCGGAAAATTTCGCGAATGTGGATTTCACCTTCTTCACCTCGCAGCCGGAATTCACCCGCAAGCACTGGCGCATCGCGCAGCAGGCCGGCAGCATGATCGTCGACCTCTCCTACGGCCTCGAGGACGTGCCCGGCGCGCGCATCCGCTCGCCGTGGGTCGAGCGGGAACTCCGCCAAGCGCAGATTCCTGAACTCGAGCCCGCGCCCGTGGTCGCCGCGCATCCCGCCGCTGTCGCTTTGACGCTGCTGATTGCGCGCGCGCAGAAAGTCGCGAGCCTGCGCTCCGCCGTCGCCACCATCTTTGAGCCCGCCTCCGAGCACGGCCGCGCCGGCATGGACGAACTCCACGAGCAGACCGTAAACCTGCTCTCCTTCCAGGAACTGCCGAAGCAGGTTTTCGACGCGCAGGTCGCTTTCAACCTACTGCCGCGCTACGGCGAGCACTCCTCGCCCACGCTCGACAGCGCCGAACGCCGCATCCTGAGTCACTACCGCGCCATCACCGCCAATGTCCTGCCCGTGCCTTCGGTGATGCTGGTACAGGCCCCTATCTTCCATGGACATGTCTTTTCGCTTTACATTGAGCTGGAACAGGCACACTCCATCGGTGATCTGTCGCAGGCGATTGCCGGCGAGCACGTCGAACTCACCCGCGTCTCCGAGGAGTCGCCCAGCAACGTCGCCGCCGCCGGCCAGGAGGAAGTGCTGGTGTGGGTGCGCGCCGACGCCCAGCGCGAGACCGGCTTCTGGATCTGGGCCGCCGCCGACAATCTGCGCGTGCTCGCGCTCAACGCCATCGATGTCGCGCAGCAAATGGCGGCCGCTATGCCAAAAGGGAAGTTGCAGTGAAACCGCCGTTACCTGTCAGTCGTTGGTCGTCGCCAACACGCGGACCACGCTGGCTAACGACTAACGACTGACGACCAACGACATTAACTTGCGACAGAAACTCACCATTGCCGCTATGCTGGTCGCCGCGCTCGCGCTCTCCGCCTGTGGCTATCGCACCACCACTCACTCCGTCCGCCTGCCCGACTCCGTCCATACCATCGCCGTCCCAGCCTTTACCAATCAGACGCAGAATTACCGCCTGGAGCAGGTGCTGACCGCCGCCGTCGTCCGCGAGTTCGTCACCCGCACAAAATTCCGCATTCTCAGCGAAGCCAATGACGACGCCGACGCCACCCTGCGCGGCACCGTCGTTTCCGCCCAGCTCGCGCCCCTGACCTACGATTCGCAGTCCGGCCGCGCCTCCACCGCCCTGGTCACCGTCACCATGCGCGTCTCGCTGGTGGACCGCAATGGCACCGCGCTTTTCGACAGCCCCAACTACACTTTCCGCGAGCAATACCAGGTCTCGCGCGAGCTCACCAGCTTTTTCGAGGAAGACTCGCCCGCCGTGGACCGCCTCGCGCGCGACTTCTCCCGCACCTTGGTCTCCAACATCTTGGAGGCCTACTGATGCGCGCCTTCGCCGCTGCGGAAAAATTTGTCGCCGAGGTTAAGCAGCGCAAGCTCAAGCCCGCCTACCTGCTCGTCGGCGACGAAGCTTTTTTCCGGAAGCAATGCCGCGAAGCCGTGCTCCAGCACCTGGTTCCGCCCGATCTCCGCGACTTCTCGCTCCACGAATTCGATCTCGCCGAAACCCCGCTCGTCGAAGTCCTCGATGCCGCGCGCACGCCCTCGCTGATGGCGCCCTTCCAGGTGTTTTTCATCCGTGGCGTCAAGGCGCTCTATACCCGCGGCTCGCACGACGCCGAGTTCAAGGCCATCGCAGACTACCTCGCCAATCCCAATCCCGATGCGCTGCTCATCTTTGTCGCCGACCACATCAACATTCCCGCCGACGTCCGCCGCATGGAACTCACCGACCGCGAGCGCTACGAGCGCATCCGCGAAACTCTCGGCCAGTACTGCGGGATGGTCGAGCTGGCGCGTGTCGAGGAAGGCGAGGCCGTGCGCTGGGCGATTGAGACCGCCGCCGCCGAAGGCGTGAAAGTTGACAACGATGCCGCGCGCGAACTCATTGACGCGCTCGGCGGCGACATGATGCTGGTCGCCAACGAACTGGAGAAGCTCATCCTCTACGTCGGCGCGAAAAAGCGGATCGCCCTCGGCGACGTGGAAACCATGGTGCTCGCCGCCAAGCAGCGCTCCCTCTACGACCTCACCGACGCTATCTCCGCCAAGGATCGCGTGCGCGCCCTCGGCGTCCTGGAGGCGATTCTCTCCAGCGGCGAAGGCGAAGAAGCCGCCATCGGCCACCTCTACATGCTGGCCAAAACTTTCCGCCAGATGCTGGTGATTTTCGAAAAGCGCGTTCGCGACTCGCGCTCTCTCTGGCAGGCGCTGTGGCAGGGCTTCCGCGTACCGCCGTTCGCCGCCGAAGACATCCTGCGCCAGGCGCGTCGCTATAAATCGCGCCGTGAACTGACGCGCGCCCTGCGTCTGATTGCCCGCGCCGACCTTGACCTCCGCTCCAACCCGCCGGGCAAGCGCCTGGTCTTGGAGCGCCTCGTCCTCGATCTTTGTTCCGAACCCCAAGTGCCTGAAACTGGCTGGGAACAGCAGCAGTTGCCGGTATAACTTGAACTTCAACTTGAAGCTCGATTCCTATCTCGCCCGCATCTCCTACTCCGGCCCGCTGGCGCCGACGCTGGAAACTCTCCGTGCCCTTCACTACGCCCACCTGCTCGCCGTGCCCTTCGAAAACCTCGACGTCCATCGCGGCGTGCCCATCGTCCTCGACCAGGAGCGACTCTACGACAAGATCGTTCTCCACCGCCGCGGCGGCTTCTGTTACGAGCTGAACAGCCTCTTCGCCGCGCTCCTGGGACAACTCGGTTTCAAGGTAACTCTGTTCTCCGCCCGCGTGCCCATCGAGGAGAACCGCGTCGGGCCCGAGTTCGACCACCTCACCCTGCGCGTCGACCTCGAAACCCCCTGGCTCGCCGACGTCGGATTTGGCGAGTCTTTCATTGAGCCGCTCCCGCTGTTGCCCAACGCCGAACAGTATCAGCGCAACGTCTTCTACTGCCTCGATACTCGCGATGACCGCTGGCGCGTGCTGCGCTACTCACCCGAACCCGGCAGCCAGCGCGGCGTCGCGGTGCAAACCGACTCAGCCTGCGAATGGAGAATGCTCTATGACTTCACGCTGCAGCCGCGGCAGATCTCGGATTTTTACGCCATGTGCCACCATCACCAGACCTCGCCGCAGTCGCATTTCACGCGCAACCGAGTTTGCAGCATCCTGACGCCTATGGGCCGTGTCACCCTGACCGACGCGCGCCTGGTGATAACCGAAAGTGCCACCCGCCGTGAAATCTCCCTCATCAGCACAGAACAGTACGACACCGCGCTGCAGCAGTATTTCGGCATCCGCCTCGACGCTGCTCAAACCACTGCCGTCTGATCCAACCTGTAGGAGACGCACCTCCCAGCGTGCAGCTCGCGGCAGAGTCAGATCCCCGCAAAAGCAAAACGGCAGGCCGCCGAGCCTGCCGTCCAAGAGCTAAAAGCTAAGAGCTAAGAGCTTGTTTTCCCCACCGCGTTCAGCCGCTTGCCCAGCCGCGACTTATACCGTGATGCCGTATTCTTGTGCAGCACGCCCTTCTGCACCGCCTTGTCCAGCACGGATGTCGTCTCGCGATATCCCGTTTCCGCCTGTTCACGATTGCCGGCGCTCAGCGCCGTCCGGAATTTGCGCAGCGCGCTGCGCAGGCGCGACTTGTTGGCGCGATTGGCGGCGGTGCGCTTTTCCGTCTGCCGGGCGCGTTTCAGGGCCGAGAAGTGATTTGCCATATTCGACTGACTATCCTGTGAGAAATTTTCTTACGGGCCAAACCTTTATTTTAGGGGTTTGCCGCCCCATCGGTCAAACGCACTTTGCCGGAGCCTCCTCTGAAAATCTCTATGAAACGCTCCCTTGACGCCCGCTCTCCGTTTCCCCCGCTGCCTCAATACGAGTACCCATCTCGCTACCTTTCAGCCCGGCATCCAAATAATAGCGGATGGTAAGCGGGAATTTTGCTCTCCAGATGTTCGCCTTGTTGTCGGCCAAAGCGGCGGCTGAAAACTGTCAGGCTGTTTGCATTGACTCCATCCAGAGCAAGTCGTACTCTAAGTACAATGGTAGTTGCTCCATCTGTTGGCGAGCATCGAGCCTGCTTCCCAATCTACACCTGTCCATGTCTGCAGATGCGCGCCCCGGCTTGTCCGGTGCGGCGGCGGGAGGTTAACGCCAGCATTAAATGAAGAAAAACATCGAGATCACCCAGAACATTGAAACCCTGTTCGGCACTCGGGATGAAAATCTCCGTCTCCTCGAAGCAGGCCTGAACGTCACCATTGACCTGAAGGCGGAATCCGTCGAGATTGAAGGCGCGGCCCGTGACGTCGCCCGCGCCGAGCAGGTTTTCACCGACTTCGATCACCTCCAGCGCACTGGCTGCGTCTTCAATAATGGCGACCTCGGCTCCATGCTGCGCGTGCTGGCCTCCGATCCCACCGCCACCCTGCGTGGTCTGGTAGAGGCCGGACGCCAGCGCTCCTTCGGCAAGCGCACCGTCCAGCCCAAGAGCCTGAACCAGCGCCGCTACGTGGAGGCGATCGAGAAGAACGACATGGTTTTTGGCATCGGCCCGGCCGGCACGGGCAAGACCTACCTCGCGGTCGCCATGGCCATCTCCGCCCTCGTCAGCAAAAAGGTGAATCGCATCATCCTGGCGCGCCCCGCGGTCGAGGCTGGCGAGCGCCTCGGCTTTCTCCCCGGCACGCTGCAAGAGAAGGTCGATCCCTATCTCCGCCCGCTCTATGACGCGCTCTACGACATGATGGATCCCGAAAAGATCGACCGTTACCTGGAGAAGAACATCATCGAGATCGCGCCCATCGCCTTCATGCGCGGGCGCACGCTCAATGACTCCTTCATCATCCTCGACGAGGCGCAGAACACCACCTCCGAGCAGATGAAGATGTTCGTCACCCGCCTCGGCTTCAACTCCAAGGCGGTCATCACCGGCGACATCACTCAGATTGACCTGCCTACCAACAAGCGCTGCGGCATGTTGGAGGCGATGGACATCCTGGGCAACGTCAACGGGATTTCGTTCGTTCACTTCGATGAAAGCGACGTGGTCCGCCACCACCTGGTGCAGCGCATCATCCGCGCCTACGACGACTACAAGTCGCGCATGAATGGCGACCAGATGGTGCTGCCCATCAACGGCAAGGCGGGCCGCAATGGCTCGCCACCGCCGGTGGAAGCAGTCGCGCCGGAGCCGAAAACGGTTCCCGAGCACGTCGAAGAGTAGAATGATTCGTGGTCACGGGAGGGCTGCACGTGCCCTCCCGTTTCCTTTTATGGTCATGATCAAGAAAGCGGCGCCGGGCGTTTCCGAGAGCGCGCTGACTCGTTTCATCCAGCGTGCGCGCAAGGCCGCTGGTCTGCGCGGTCAAGCCAATGTACTGCTGACCTCCAGCCGAAACCTCCGCGTCCTCAATCGCCGTTTCCGCGGAATCGATAAGCCGACCGACGTCCTCTCGTTTCCGCCGATCCCCGCCGTCGCGCGCCAATTCTCTGGCGACATCGTCATCTCTGCCGACATCGCCGCCCGCAACGCCCGCCTCTACCAGCACACACTGGCGCAGGAGGTGAAGATCCTTATTCTCCACGGTATGCTCCATCTCGCCGGCTACGACCACGAATCCGATCGCGGCCAGATGGCGCGCAAGGAAGAGCGCCTCCGCCGCGAACTCGGCCTAAGCAACGGCCTGATCCGCCGCACCGAAGATGGAGCGCTCTCGCCCTCGCGTGCGACGGAAGCCGTTGACCGTCGACCCTCGACCATCGACCCCCGGAGGCGAGTCCAATGACCCTCGCCCTCGCCGTCGTCTTCGTCATTCTCCTGTTCGTTCTCGGTCTCGTCTCCTACGTCGAGCGCGTTTGCACCGAACGCGGCAAGTTTCTCTCGCGCGAATTTGAGGAAAATATCGAAGCCTTCGAGCAGCAGGTCGAGCCCAGGTTGAAGATGCACCGCGACCGCGTCGCGCTCTCCGTCGCCGTACTCGAGCAGATCACAACTGCCGCCATCGCCATGCTGGTCGCCTTCACCGTCTTTCGCGACGGCATATGGTCGGCGCTGGAGATTGTGCAAGCCGCGTTGGCCATGGTCCTGATCGTCGTCGTCTTCAACCGCCTGCTCCCGTTCGTGCTTTTCTCGCGCACCCGCGGCGCTTGGCTGGCGAAGTTCACGCTCCCGCTCCGCCTCTTGCTGTACCTGGTGTTCCCTGTAACGCTGGTGATCGGCTTCTGCATCTCGGTCGCGTCGCTCACCAAAGAACACTCCGAGCCGCAGCCCGAGCGCCCCTCCGAAGCCATGGACGCCTTCATTGAGGCCGGCCAGGAAGAAGGAATCATCGAGGAAAGTGACCGCGACCTCATCCAGTCTGTCGTCGAGTTCGGCGACAAGACGGTGCGCGAGGTCATGAAGCCGCGCCCCGAAATGTTCGCCGTGCCCGCCGATATGACCATCGAGAAGCTCACCGAAATGCTGCGCACCCGTCCGTATTCACGCGTGCCCGTGTTTGAAGGCTCCATCGACAAGATCGTCGGCATCGTGCACGCCCGCGACCTGCTCCAGGTACCCGACACCGAGGCGCGCACCCGCACCGTCACCCAGTTGATGAGCACCGACGTCAAGTTCGTCCCCGAGAGCAAGCGCGTCAGCGACTTGCTGCGCGAGATGCAGCGCGACAACCTTCGCATGGAGATCGTCGTCGACGAATACGGCGCCGTCGCCGGCCTGGTCACCATCGAGGACATGGTGGAGGAGATCGTTGGCGAGATTCGCGACGAGCGCGAGACCGACATCGTCCGCGAGAACGAGTACTCCTACATCGTGCCCGGCAGCATGGACGTAGACCGCCTCGATGAACTGTTCAGCGTTCGCTTTGAAGGCCACGAGGCCACCACCGTCGCGGGGTTGGCCAGCGAAATCGCCGGACGTATCCCGCAACACGGTGAAGTCATCAACGCCGAGGGTCTGCGCTTCGAAGTGCTGCAGTCCACCGACCGCCGCGTCGAGCGCCTGCGCATCTCAACCTTGCAACGCGCCAAAACCGGAACGTAAAGCGGTAGCTGGTAGTTTGTAGTTGATAGCTGGGGAACCGGCCTTGATAGCAGCTACAATCCCAGCTACCAGCCACGAGCTACCATGAAGAGCGGTTTCGTCACCATTCTCGGCCGCCCCAACGCAGGCAAATCCACCCTGCTGAATGCGCTGGTCGGCGAGAAGCTCGCCATCGTCACCCACAAGCCCCAGACCACGCGCAATCGCATCCGCGGCATCCTCAATCTGCCCGCGAAGAAGGGAAGACCCAGAGCGCAGGTCATCCTCATTGACACTCCCGGCGTGCACCGCCCGGAAAATCGCCTCGACAAGAAGATGATGCGGGAGGTCCGCGACGCCCTCGAAGGATGCCACCTCGTGCTGCTCATCGCCGACGTCACTCAGAAGTTCGGCGCGGGCGAACCGTTGGTCATTGACCTGGCCAGACGCGCCAACACCTCGGTTATCCTGCTGCTCAACAAAGTTGACTTGGTGGACAAGCCGCGCCTGCTGCCCCTGATCGAGCACTGGTCCAAGTTGTACGATTTCCGCGAGATCATTCCCATCTCCGCGCGCAAGCAGACGGGCCTCGACGACCTGCTCGACGCCTTGGTGCGCGCGATCCCCGAGGGTCAACCGTATTTTCCTGCTGACCAGCTCACCGACCAGCCCTTGCGCTTCCTGGTTGCCGAAATCGTTCGCGAGCAGGTGCTCATCTCGACGCACCAGGAAATTCCGTACGCCACCACCGTGCTCATCGACCGCTTCGAGGAAGGCGAGCGCCTCGACAACATCGCTGCTACCATCTATTGCGAACGCGAAGGCCAGAAGGCGATTCTGATCGGCAAGGGCGGCTCCATGCTGAAAAAGATCGGGACCGAAGCGCGTCACCAGATCGAGCGAACGCTCGGCAAGAAAGTCTTTCTCGACCTGTTCATCAAGGTGCGTCCGGGCTGGCGCGATTCCAGCGATTTCGTCGAAGGCCTCGACTGGCGCCGCCAGCTTGAAGACATCGCCGCCCGTGCGCAGTGGGAGAACTCCGCCGCGGATGAACGCGGATGAGCGCTGATCATGGAAGCGGCCGACGCAGGTCGGCGACAGGACCTGGCCCACGGCGTAAGCCATGGGTTTTAGTGCGTTTTGTTGGCTGAGCTCGCTTTAGCGGGCGGCAGAATCTCATGAGGAGCTACCATGTCCATCGGCTCGGAAGAAGAACTTCGCGGCATGAAGGCGGCGGGCGCAATCGTGGCCCGCGTGCTCGCGGCAATGAAGCAGTGCGTTCGCGCCGGCGTGGCCACCCGCGAGCTCGACGAAATCGGCGCCCGCGTCATTCGCGAAAACGGCGCCGTCTCCGCTCCGCGCAAGGTCTATCAGTTTCCCGGCGAGAATTGCATCAGCATCAACGACGAAGCCGTGCACGGCATTCCCGGCGACCGCGTCATCGAGCCCGGGGACCTCGTCAAGCTCGACGTCACCATCGAGAAAGACGGCTACATGGCCGACGCTGCGCTCAGCGTTGCCGTCGAGCCGGTGCGCCAGCTTCATTACAAGCTGGCGCGCTGCGCCGAGCGCGCATTCCAGCGGGCGCTGCTGGTGGCGCGGGCGGGTGCGCGGGTGCACGATATCGGGCGCGCGGTGGAAAACGAAGTCCGTCACAGCGGTTTCTCTGTGGTTCGCGGCCTCTGCGGTCACGGCATCGGCCACAAGATCCACGAAGCGCCGGAAGTCCCGAACTTCTACGAGCCCATGGCGCGCCAGGAACTTACCGAAGGCCTGGTCATTACCATCGAGCCGATCATCGCGGCGGGCAGCGGGGAATCGCATACCGCGGCGGACGGCTGGACGGTTAAGACCACCGACGGCAAGCCCTCAGCGCACTACGAGCACACCATTGTGATCACCCGCGGCGCGCCCATCATTCTGACGGCGTGAGGGCTACTCCTTAAACGCAATCCCCAGCGTCTTCATCTTCCGATACAGGTGGGATCGCTCCAGGCCCAGCACTTCCGCCGTGCGGCTGACGTTGCCGTGGTTCTGATCCAGCGTCTTGAGGATGAAATCGCGCTCATACGCCGCGCGCGCCTGGTGCAGGGTGGAGAAGCCGTCGCCGCCGCGCCGCGGGGTGTCGCGATAGACCAGCGGCGGCAGGTGTTTGCGGTCGAGCTTCGCCACCGTCGGGTTCATAATCACGATGCGCTCGATCACGTTCTTCAATTCGCGTATGTTTCCCGGCCACGAGTAGCGCATCAGCGCCTCAATCGCATCGTCGGTCATCTCTTTCGTGCGCCGGCTGTACTGCGACGAAAATTCCTTCAGGAAATGGCGCGCCAGCAGCGGCACGTCTTCCAGGCGCTCGCGCAGCGGCGGCACGTAGAAGGGAATGACGTTGAGGCGATAAAACAAATCTTCGCGAAAGTTTCCCTTGGAAATCTCCTCTTCCAGGTCGTGATTGGTAGCCGCGATCACGCGCGCGTCCACCGTGACCACTTCGTCGCCGCCGACCGGCGTGAAGCTCTGCTCGTCGAGCGTGCGCAGCACCTTGGCCTGCGTCTTCAGGCTCATATCCCCGACTTCGTCCAGGAACAGCGTGCCATCGTGCGCCTTCTGAAACTTTCCCTCTTTGTCCGCGCTCGCCCCGGCGAACGATCCCTTGCGATGGCCGAACAGCTCGCTCTCGATCAGATCCTCCGGAATCGCGGCGCAGTTGACCTCGACAAACATGGCTTCAGCGCGCGGACTCTCGGCGTGGATGGCGCGCGCGACCAGCTCTTTCCCCGTGCCTGACTCGCCGAAGATGAGCACGCGCCCGTTGGTTGGCGCCATCAGTGCGATCTGCTGCCGCAGTGCCTTCATCGGGATGCTCTCACCGGCGATCACCGTCTTGGGCTGCTGCCGCTTGAGGTCGCGGTTCTCTACCCGCAGCCGCCGCGCCTCGGCCGCGTTCTTCACCAGGATGAGGGTCTTCTCCAGCGAGAGCGGCTTTTCCAGGAAGTCGAATGCGCCCAGCTTGGTGGCGCGCACCGCGGTTTCGATGGTACCGTGCCCGGAGATCATGATCACTTCGGGCCCGTCGTCGGACTGCTTGATCTTCTCCAGCGTTTCCAGGCCGTCCATGCCGGGCAGCCAGATATCCAGCAGCACCACGTCAAACCCCCGCTTGTCGAGCATCTCCAGGCAGACTTCGCCGCTGCTCGCCAGCGCGGCGGTGTAGCCTTCGTCCTCGAGCACGCCTTTCAGCGACTCGCGAATGCCAGATTCGTCGTCAACGATGAGGACGTTATGCATGGACGATCTGCGCCGGTTCCGACGCCACCGGCAGCTCCACAATGAAGCGTGCGCCCACCGGCTTGTTCTCCTCCACCCGGATCGTGCCGCGGTGGTCCTCCACGATGCGGCTGACAATCGCCAGCCCCAGCCCGGTGCCGCGCTTCTTGGTCGAGAAATACGGCATGAACAGCTTCTCCTTGAGTTCGCGCGTGACGCCGTGTCCGGTATCGGCAATCACAATCTCCACCGCGTCGCGCGTGCCCGCCAGCGCGGTCGAGATTTCCACTTCTCGCATCAGCGATTCCTGCATTGCTTCGGCGGCGTTGTCCACCAGGTTGGCGATGGCGCGTTTGATCGCTTCCGGATCGGCCATCACTTTGGGCAGGTCGGGGGCAAGCTGTGTCAGCACGCGGATGCCGTCCAGACGCCCGTTGAACATTGCGAGTGCGGATTCCACGATGGCGTTCACGTCCGCCGGTTGCGGCTGTGCCTGGGGGAAGCGCGCCAAGGTGGAAAACTCGTCCACCAACGTGCGCACCGTCTCCACCGCGCCGCCGATCGTTTCCGCGCACCCTTTGATGATCTCCAGCGACTGCGCGTCGGGCGGCGTTCCACGCTCCAGGTGACGCCGGATGCGCTCCGCCGACAACGCGATCGGCGTCAGTGGGTTCTTGATTTCGTGCGCCACGCGCCGCGCCACCTCGCGCCACGCCGTCTGTTTCTGCGCCTTCAGCAGATCGGAAAGATCCTCGAACACCAGCACGTAACCCTGCCGCCGGCCATCGTGCTGCAGCGATGCCGCGGTGACCGCCGCGATCAGGTGATGGCGCTGGAACGGGATTTCCATCTGGCTGGTGGTGGAGCCCATGCGGTCGGCCTTGCGCAGCAGGTGACGCATCTCCTGCATGACGTCCGGCGGAAAGATGGTGTCAATGCGCGCGCCTTCGTGCGAGCCATTGCCGTCGGGCCACAGAATGCGGTTGAGTGCGTTATTGGTGTGCGTGATGCGGCGCTCGGCGTCGAGGGAAAGCACCCCCGTGGGAATGCTCTCCAGAATGGTCTCCATGTGCCGGCGGCGCTGTTCCAGCGCGGCGTTAGCCTCAGCTAGGTCGCGGCTGGACGCCTCAATCAGCCCCCGTGATCCTTCCAGCTCCTCCGCCATCCGGTTGAACGACTGCACCAGCTTACCGAGCTCATCTCCGGTATGCACCGCGACCCGGTAGTCCAGTCTGCCGCGCGAAATTTCCTGTGTCGCTTCCGCCAGAGCGGCCACCGGCCGAGTCACGAATTTCGAAAGGAATAGTGCCAGCCACGTCGCCGCGAACAGCACCAGCACCGTCAACAACAGGAGCAGGCCCATATAGGTGCGCCGCACCAGCTTGCGTTGCTGCGCCAGTTCCATGTAGCGGCGCTGGCTGGCTTCGATCTGCGCTATGGTGCGCGAAAAGTCCACTGGCAGCGGCATGCCCACCATGATCCAACCGCCCCGCCCGCCCACCATCGCCGCGCCCAGCATGTATTCGGCGCCGTTGAGCGTGAACGATTTCGGCAGCGGCAGCAACGAACCCTGGTGCTCGCCGATGCGCTCCCGCAACATCGGCCACGGCTCCGGAAGGTGATAAGCGGCCTCCGCTTCGCCATCGACAATCGCGGCCGCGAATCCGCCCTGCAGCGGCGCCTCGTGGTGCCGGAAGACACTCACCACCTGCCCGAAATCGCCTTTTTCAAAATCGCGCTGCGTCGGCGGCGCCTCTGCAATCGATCTCGCCTCTGCCTTCGCGTTTTCCAGCGCGTAATTGGAAAGCAACGACGTTACCTTGGCCGTATCCTCACGCACCTCTTCCACGGGGCGCGAAAACCATTTGTCAATCGAGCGGTTCATCAGCCCGTAGGCGAACAGGAACAGGAACAGCACCGGGCCGAACGACAGCACCAGCGCGCCCAGCACCATCTTTACGCGGAATCTCGACCCCAGCACGCCGCCGCGCGTCTCCGCAAACAGCTTCAGCAGCGTGCGCACCAGCACCACCATCAGCGCCACGAGCAGCAGGAAAATCAGCGCCGACAGCGCCGAGAAAATCAGTGTCTGCTCGCTGGTGGTGGGCCGCATGAATGTCAGGTTGAACGCCTGCTGCGACGAGACGATGAAAAACAGCAAGAAGATGGCGACGGCGAGCACAATCAGGGCCGTCCTGCGCCGGTGCGACGTTTCTTCCCGACGAATTGGCGCGTTGGCAGACAAACCAAATCCTGCCCCGCGTGCCATGGGCCTTCCTGTCTGCGGAGCGGCACCGACATTATAAGACTGGACGGCGCTAGCTACAGACTGGACGACACTGAACAGGGGCCTTAACCCTGGTCAACGCGAACGCACGCGTCTCCGCGCCCCCGTGCCGGATTCCAATCTCGCTCCTCTCGCCGGCAACAACTCCCGCAGCGGACACTGCTCACACCTCACCTGCGCCTTCAAACAAAAATTCTTCCCCACACCCACCATCAACCCATGCATCTCGTTAAACACCTGCGCCGCCGTCGTCCGCCGCGCTGTGCTCATGCGCGTCGGCGGATGGCACGACCCTTCCGGCTTCGCCCCTGCACTCTGGGGGACCTGGCTTTCGCACTCGCTCAGGAAGTCGGCGGCCCCCAGCGCCTCCTCGAATAGCCGGCGAATGTCTTCATACGGAGCATTCGGGGGCAGGATCCGGTGACGGTCGAGAATCCTGCGCGTGTACGCGTCCACCACGAACACGGGATGATTGCCGGCGTAAAGCAGAATCGAATCCGCGGTCTCGGGCCCGATGCCATTCAGCGCCAGCAATTCCTCGCGCAGTTCGGCCGTCGGGCGAGCGAACATGCGGTCCAGCGACCCGCCGTATCGCCGATCGAGGTGCGCGACAAAATTCTTCAGCCGTTGCGCCTTCTGACGGAAATATCCGGCGGAGCGTATCAGCCGCTCCAGTTCCGCCGTCGGCGTATTCCGGATCCCCGCCAGGCTCAGCACGCGCGCCCCCCGCAGTTCCGCCGTCGCCTTCTCGACGTTCGTCCACGCCGTGTTCTGCGTCAGAAATGCGCCCACGATCACCTCAAACCGGCTCTCTGCCGGCCACCAATGCAGCCGTCCCCACGCGCCAAACAATGTGCGATAGAACGCGCGAAGTTTTTCCGTCTTCGATGGAGTCACGCGAGGAGTTTAAACGAAGGCAGCTGTGGAAGGGCACGGCTTCAGCCGGGCCACCTAGCCGCCTTCAAAGAAGCCGCGCCCGCTTCACCGGGCGGCAGAATCAGGCGTTCTGTTCACCGCCGCGAATGTCATTTCCTCCGCCGGGCTGCCGGTCCGCTTCTTCCAGTCGAAAAAAAGCTGCGCATACGATTCCGTGATGTACTCCTCCGGAACTATCCCCAGCGCGTGCGCCGTTGTATCAATCCACGGCGGAGGTCCCTCGATCTCGCCGTAATTTCCGATCGGCGTCTCGTCCACCACGACGTGTCCCGTGCCGTCGCTCCACTCGCTGCGGAATTTTTCGTAGCGAAAGCTGGGCGCCAACCCGAGCGCGCTCAGGATCGCTTCCATCCGTTCGCCCTGCTCCACCGCCGTCTCATTTTCCACCCGCGTTTTGTGCCGTCCCGGGCTCCCCGGCCCCTTGTGCGTCAGCCTCCATTTGTCGCCGTACTTGCGCAGCCGCAGAAGTTCGCCCCGCTGTCGCAGGACCTCGCCCGGCAGGTCGTAGAGGGTGTTCATCTCGTGCGTACGCGGCGTCTCGCAGCGGAATCCCAGCGCGCGCAGCTTCCTTCCCACCGCGCCCGGGTCCTCCAGCGCGAACTTGATTTCCACTTCCTTCGGCCCCGCCATGCCGGGAAGCATAGCATTGCGCCGCCGGCCTGCGATTTGCCTTACAATCTCGGACCGTGATAGGGAGGATGAGACATGCACAGCCGGTATCTGCTGCTGGTCCTGGCGATGTTGTTAACCCCGCTGTTACTCTGCGCGCAAACCGCGCCCAAGTCCGCAAAAAAGGCCGCTGCACAGCCGTCACGCCGCTACATCAACCTGCCCAAGCCGGTGCAAGCGCCCTTCAGCGACGCCGTCCTCGTCGGTAATACGCTCTACATCGCCGGTCGCATCGGCGTGGATCCCAAGACCGGCAAGCCGCCCGAGCGGATCGAAGAAGAAATCCGCATAGCGCTCGACGGCATCAAGTCCGTGCTCGCCGAGGCCGGCATGACCATGGACGACCTCGTCTTCGTCCAAGTCTTCAGCCCCGATCTCTCCCTCTACGCCAAGTTCAACGACATGTACAAAACCTACTTCGGCAAGGATTACCCCGCGCGCGCCTTCATCGGTTCCGGGCCGCTGTTGCGCGGCGGACATTTCGAGATCAACGCCATTGCCGTAAAGCGGTAAGCAATCTGTCAGTGATCGGATTAAAATAGACGCACCATGAAGCGGCTTGCGCTTATACCCACGTTGGCGCTGCTCTGCGCCCTCGCCCTCCACGCCGAGGACAATGTCGCCACCCTGAATTTTCTCGTCGTGAAGGCGGACAATGGCAAGCCCATCCGCAACGCCGCCATCGTTCTGCACCCCGTCAGAAAGGACGGCAAACAGGAATACGGCGGATACGAGCTCAAAACCGATCTCGAGGGCAAGGCCAGCTTCGCCGGCGCCCCCTTCGGCAAGCTGCGCGTGCAGGTGCTGCAGCGCGGCTTCCAGACCTACGGCGAGGACTTCGACATCTACCAGCCGACGCAGCACATCACCATCAAGCTCAAGCGCCCGCAGCCCCAGTACTCGATTTACGATGACAAGTCGAAGTCCGGCGAAAAGAAGCCGGATGACAAGCCGAAACAGGACGCCAAGAAGCCCGACGAGAAGCCGAAATAGTCGACACCAGCGATGCCTTACCGACTATAACTACTGCCTCTCGCCTAGAGTATCTTCCTCAACTCCCTCCGCAGAATCTTCCCTGACGGGTTCCGCGGAATCGCGGTTATGAATTTCACTTCGCGCGGCTGCTTGTATCCTGTCAGTCGCTCGCCCACGTAGCCGCAAATCTCGTCCTTGGTCTTTTCAATTGACGGAAACCCCTCCCGCAGCACGATAAACGCGCACGGAATCTCGCCCGCGGTGTCGTCCTTCTTGCCCACCACGCCGCAATCGCGCACCGCGGGATGTTCCAGCAGCACGCTCTCCACCTCCGCCGGCGCCACCGGGAATCCCTTGTACTTGATCATCTCCTTGCGCCGGTCCACGATGTAATACAGGCCGTTCTCATCCCTGCGCGCCACGTCGCCGGAGTAATACCAGCCTTCGCGCAGCACGTCGCCGGTGGCCTGCGGGGCGTTCCAGTAGCCCAGCATGAACTGCGGCCCGCGCATCACCAACTCGCCAATTTCGCCCGCTCCGACCTCGTTTTCCGACTCGCCTAGCAGCCGGCAATCCGTCAACGCCACCGGCTGCCCGATCGACGTCGGGTTATACAGCGGCCCGTGCTCGAATCCGACGTGCGTCACCGGCGACGCCTCCGTCATGCCGTACCCCTGCGCGATCTTGACCCCGGTCAGCGAAGTGAACCGTTTTGCCAGCTCCGGCGCCAGCGGCGCCGCGCCCGATTTCACCCACTTGATGCGGTGATCGCGAGGGAACTCGCCTTTTTCCGCCGCCTGACAAAAAAGGTTCAGTACCGGTGGCACTACCGGCACGAACGTGATTCCTTCCTCGGCGATCAACCGCAGCGCGCACTGCGCATCGAAGCGCGGCATCAGCACCAGCGTGCAGCCCAGCATCAGGCACGGGTTCAGCACCACGTTCAGTCCATAAATGTGGTACAGCGGCAGGAAACACAGCCCGACCTCGCTCGCCGTGAACGGCGCCGCGCCCGGCCCGCAAAGCTGATACACGTTTACCACCAGGTTGTAGTGCGTCAGCATCACGCCCTTGGGCAGCCCGGTAGTGCCGCTGGAGTAGGGAAGCGCCGCCAGCGTTTGCTCCGGCGGCTTTTCCGGCGACGGCAACGTTGCGCTGCTCACTCTCAGCAGTTCAGAAAATTCGCTTGCCCCAGCGCCCGCGTTGCGTGTGGTGTATACGCGCCGCAATTCGGGCAAGCCTTCCAGGTTCATTCCCGAGATGAGCGAGCCGTCGCTGACCAGCACTCTCGCGCCGCTATTTTCGAGCTGGTACCGCACCTCGCGTTCCTTGTAGCTCGGATTCAGAGGTGACGGCGTCGCGCCTGCCAGCATGGCCGCGTGGGACGTGGCTGCGAACTCCCACGTATTCGGCAGGAGGATTGCCACTCGGTCGCCCGGCCGCACTCCCGACGCCACCAGACCGCGCGCGATCCTTTCCACCAGCTCACCGTAGCTCCCGTACGAAATCCGTCGCGCCGGCGCGTACGACGTGTCCACAAACGCCGTCTTGGCGTCGAATTTCCGGCACGCGCTGAGAACCGCGTCATGCACAAACACGCCCGCCGGATCGGCATACAGCTCCGTCCGCAGGCGCAGAGGATTGGTCGGAATGCTCTGTGCGGAGATAGACATTTTGATTTAGTGATTTAGCGATTTGCGATTTAGCGATTTGTGCTTGAGTGATCTACGCAGTGCGTATGCCCCTTAACGTAATAATCACTAAATCACTGAATCCGCGCCAGCTTCCTCAAAAACTCCTCTTCATCCATCGCGTACTTGAAAGCCTTTCGCCCATTGATGAACACCACCGGCACTTCGTTGTTATATTTCTTTCGTAGCTCCTCGTCCTGATCGATGTCCACTTCGCGCCAGGTGAACTGGGCGCGGTGCACTAGCCGTTCCAGCGACTCCTTTACCACCTCGCACAAATGACAACCTTTGCGGGAATAGAGAATTACCTCGTCGGCAGGCATGAAGAACAGCGTAGCAGATGATCAACGCTTTCTGGCTTTGAAGCGCCTCGTTTCAGCCGAGCCGTAGATGGACCCAGGAGCTCTCAGCTCCGCCACCTTGTCTGGCTACTGCTCGTCCAAAGGTTTTCGCGTTATTAACGCCCAACCTTCTGAACCATCTGCGAGCAGTACGCCCCTGGCATCCAGCTCAATCAGCAATCGGCGGCACTCGTCGGGGCTCGTCCCACTCACGCGAGCGAGCGTCTCGATTTTCCGACCATCGGTATATCGGGAGTCTGCTAAGAGCTTTTTCAGAAGCCGCTTTCGAGGACCGTTGATTCTCTCTTCCAGTCTTCTTTCGCGCCACTCTTCGAGCTTTCGCGGACCGTAGTACGAAGTTAGAATTGTGCCTACTACGCCGAGGACTCCGCCGACCATGCCGCCGATGATGGCCGTCCAAAGTTCTGGGCTAACAGATGTGATCATGGTTATGCGCCCCGCTATCGCTTCGGAGTCATCCAGATTACGTGGCCGTCCTTGCCTAACAGGGTCAGCGTCGCCGCAGAAGTGCTAATACTTTCACCGCTTCGCGCACTCACAAGCGACGCCCTACCCAGAACAGCCTGAAATCCTGCTTTGTCAGTGATCCTCAAGCTTTCGCCAAAAGCACCCGCACTTATTTCGGTTCTGCACAAGAATCTGGTGAACTGCGCATTCTATGCGGCTTTCTGAAGAACCAGGAATTGGGTCTTGGTGGCGGCCAGCCGCTGCGCCTTGAGCAGCAGGTAGTTCAGGTCGCGGTAGCCGCGGCCACGACGTA